>CAYGNU010000216.1:0-7573 GCA_964351175.1 uncultured Roseivirgaceae bacterium
GAACTGGACTCGCTAAAAAAGAAAGAATTAAGATCATTAAATGAAGCGATTATTTTAGATTCTTCAAATCCAGCTCTTTGGGTTATGGCTGGAACCGATATTGGTACTAGATATAACTCTAGTAAAAATCTCTCCGATCTGATGGGAGCTTATGCCTTGATTAAAGATGCAAAAGCTAAGTTTGATTCCTCAGAGCAAAAATCAATAGCTGAGATACATCTTTGGAATAAGGTTTGGGTTGATCCTTGGCTAAGGCGAATTACTCCCTCTAGCTTGAAGAAATAGTAGCCCTCAAATTATTTATTTACTTCAATATGCTTTTACGTTTTAGAATGAGAACTATACTATCGCATACACATTTATATGAAAAAAAATGAACGCAATTTTGAGAACGCTTTAAAAAAAACTCTACTATTTCTTGGAAAATATTTTATGATTCCGATGATTACCTTAATCACAATTGGTTGGATTTATATTTTTTCCAATTCTGAAAAAGTATCCCAAAATTTTCCCTACCCTATTTCTAGTTCTATTTACGACTCTGCACTTTCTCCTCAAATAAACCTAGCTCAAGTTCTTCTTTATGGAGTCAGGGATCAATGGAATCTCCCCTCAATTTCGATAAGTGTTGGCTATAAAGGAGAATTAATTTGGTCTGAAGCAGTAGGATATTCGGATCTAAAAGCCCATAAACCTGTATCACTCGAAACAACTTATAGAATCGGAAGCATATCGAAATCTTTAACTGCAGTATCACTCATGAGATTGATTCAAGAAAAGAATATATCTATAGATGATACGGTTCAATTGTTAACCCCTGCTTTACTTTCAGATAAACAACCAATTACAATAAAGCAGATTGCAAGTCATACTTCAGGATTTCGGCATTATAATTATGGTCCAAGTTACTTCTATAAAGAGTTAATAGAGAGAAAACAGTATTCAAGTGTGGAAGAATCAATTAATGGATTTATAAATGAGCCTTTGCTCTTTAACCCAGGCACACAATTTTTATATAGCACAAATGGATATTCTGTATTGGCTAGATTTATGGAGGAATTTTCAGGGGAAAGCTACCAGAATCTTATGAATGAACTCTTGTTGGATAATTTGAATCTGGATTCAACAATTCTAGAAGATACAGATACCAATAATCGAACAAACCGTGCAACTTTTTATCTTAAAGCTCCTTTTGATTCTTATTTAGAAGCACCTGAAGTTAACAACAGTAGTAAATGGGCTGGAGGAGGGTTCTTATCTACACCGTCTGATCTAGCAAAATTTGGTAACGCTCTTTTGAGCGGTCAGATATTAACCAAACCGTTACTAGAAACTTTATTTACTCCTGTTGCTCTTTCAGATGGAAGTATGAACCCTCAGTACTATGCAATCGGTTGGCGGAGTGATGTCACAAGTCTAACAGTCAATGACATTAAAAAACCATATAGAACGGTACATCATGGTGGAACAAGTGCAGGAAGTATGGGATTTCTCTTATTATTTCCTGATGAGCAATTAGTTATTGCGATGACTACAAATACTATTCCAGACGAAACTGCATCACTTAGAGGAAGAATGTATTCAGTTGCTAGGATTTTCCTTTCCGACCATTGAAATAAAACAAATCTCAAACACCTTAGTATCACATAAACAACAAAACCATATAATTATGCAACATTTAATATCATCGCTACTACTTGCATTCTTAATAATCACTTTCAACCATCAAGCTGTTACAGCCAAAAGATATCAATACAGTCCTTCAGAAAAGGTTAGTAAGTATCTAATAAATATAGAAAAAAAGGGTTTTTCTGGTTCTGTTCTAGTAGATTTTAAAGGAGAAAAAATACTTTCATTTGGCTACGGAAATAGTAATAACGAAAGTAGTACAAAGAACACAAGTGAGACTATTTTTGATATAGGATCTATAACAAAACAATTTACAGGGGCTGCAATACTAAAGCTAGAAATGCAAAATAAACTCACTGTTCATGATAAAATTTCCAAGTATTTTGAGGGTCTTCCAAATGATAAAAAAAATATAACCATACATCATCTTCTAACGCACTCTTCAGGTCTTATAGAATCAATTGGAAATGATTATAGTCAAATTTCTGAAAAAGAATTTGTAGACAAAGTTTTAAAATCTAAACTCCTATCTCAAGTTGGAAAAACCTATAACTATTCAAATGTTGGATATAGTTTACTGGCTTTAATTATTGAGAAAGCAAGTGGTATGACTTACGAAAAATATTTGCAAACTTATTTATTCCAACCAGCCAACATGAAAAGAACTGGATATATTCTTCCAGATTGGGATCAGGATAAAATAGCCGTTGGCTACAATGGTAATAGGTTATGGGGGAAGCCTAATGAACAAGAATGGGCAAAAGATGGACCTTATCTTCATCTCAAAGGTAACGGGGGAATATTATCTACGACTGAAGACATGTATAAGTGGCATCAAGTATTACTTTCGAATAAAATATTGAACGATAAAGCAAAGAAAAAATACTACGCTCGACACATTAAAGAAGGAGAAGGTGCTAGATCGTACTATGGGTATGGTTGGGCGGTTTTTCCAACTCCTCGAAATACAGATTTAATTACACATAATGGTGGTAATGGAGTATTTTTTGGAGATTTTTGGAGATATATTACAGAAGAAGTAACCATTATTGTTCTTACAAATAAAAGTAACCGATACTCACCAATTATAGCATCTCAAATAGCTGGTATTTTGCTTAACCCAGACTTTGAGCCCACTTTACCAGAAAACATCGCCCAAAATGGTACCAGCGATGAACAACTAATTGAAACAGCCAAGAAAACATTTAACATCCTTAAAGATGAAGGTGAAAATGAATGGAAGGAATTTATAGCAAATGATATGACGCAAGAATTCGAGAAAATGGCTCCAATTGATACCCATCTAAGTTTTTTTAAAAAATTTAATGCCCGATTGGCAAATGGAAAGATAATTGGAGTGGCTATAGAGGACGATGAGATAATATTACTAATTAAAACTCCTCAAGAAGAATTTGATATGGTTCTTATTATCGAGCCCGATCAAAGCGGAATATTGAAAGTTGGTGGAATAATGCTTGATTAATAAATAGTAGTAAAAAAATGAATCTTCAAATCTGACTACGAATACTAATTAATATAGGGTCAAGATAACTTAAGGGATTTTAAAAATCCGTAAGTTGTTGCATGCCATTACATAACAAGTATATTTACCGTTCACGAATTTTACCTCCTATTCGTGAGCACATTTTTAAAGCCTGTTTTCAATTTGAAGACAGGCTTTTTTGTCAAGAATGAAATTCTGATAACGGTAAAGATGTTAGCAATTTGTGATACTCGAAGAGCTAAATTTGTGTTTCTTTGATTAAAATAAATTGAGTCAAAATTGTTATGATAAAACAAATAGTTTTAACGGGACTTTTATTAGGTCTATCAACATTTAGTTTTGCACAAGAAATGGATAAAAAATTAGAAGTAGCCACTTTTGGCGCGGGATGTTTTTGGTGCGTGGAAGCCGTTTATGAAATAGTTGAAGGTATTGACCATGTAGAATCGGGTTATTCGGGAGGTCATGTAGAAAATCCTACATACCGTGAAGTTACGACTGGTAGAACTGGTCATGTAGAAGTTGCCAGAATTTATTTTGATCCCAAAGTAATTAGCTACGAGCAGTTGCTAACCGTTCTTTGGCACACACATGATCCGACTACATTAAACCGACAAGGAAATGATGTAGGACCTCAATATCGCTCAGTTATTTTTTATCATAATGAAGAGCAGAAGAAAACTGCGGAAGAATCTTTGAAAGAAACGGAAGCATCTGGTCTTTGGGATGATCCGATTGTTACAACAATTGAGCCACTTACAAACTACTATGTTGCTGAAAACTACCATCAAAATTATTTTGAGAATAACCCTAATGCCGGTTATTGTTCTTATATAATTGCCCCTAAGATCAAGAAGTTTAAAAAAGAGTTTCAGCATCTGCTTAAAGAATCTCCAAAATTTTAGAGCTACTTCTAATCTTAACATTGTTGAGAAAATCTTTCACCTTCGTATTTCCTTTGAAATAGCATATTTTGAGAGATCAACTCATCATTTATTAGAGTAGATTTTATGAATTACAGAATAGCTTTAGTACTACCGAAATGGGTAGCGCTTGTTCTTGTAACAGTTTTTTTTATCAGGACGGAAAGTAAGGCCCAGATAATAATCAATGAAATTGTTGCTAGTAATAGCCAAGGTATTTCTGATGAAGATGGTGATTATCCAGATTGGATTGAATTCTACAATCCAACAGAAGCTATAATCAACCTTTCAGGATATGGGATTTCAGACGACCCTCAAGATCCATTCAAATTCGTTTTTTCCGATATAGAAATTTCTTCTAACGACTATTATTTAGTTTTTGCTAGTGATAAAAATAGAGGAAATAGTTCTGGAATTATCAGGAGATTCTGGGAAACAATAGTTATGGAAGGAGATAACACAAAGTATATTATTCCTAATTCAGCCATATCAAATTTATGGATTCAAACCAATTTTGATGATTCGAGTTGGGAAAACGGAACATTTGGAATTGGGTATGGAGATGATGATGATGCCACGGTAGTTCCGAATGGAACTACATCAATTTTTACAAGAACTACTTTTACAATAGACGACCTCTCAGTTGTAGATAGTTTGTTATTTCATATCAGTTTTGATGATGGGTATGTAGCCTATATCAATGGGGTTGAAATATCTCGCTTCAATATGTCTGGTGCAGCACCAATTCCCTACAATGAATTTGCATCAACATTTATCGACGACCCTGCCCTTATTAAGGGCGAAGAGTTGCCTGCACTATCAATAAGCAATTATAAAGATATTTTAGTTGAAGGGGAGAATATCTTAGCTATTCAAATTCATAACTCAAGTTCCACTTCTTCCGACCTCTCATTAATACCTTTTTTAAGCGTTTCAAGATCAAAAGAACCGGAAACATCGCGGGGGATTGCAAGTCAGATTAAAATAGAAAGTAATGGCATCACCACGGCGCACCTTAATTTTAAATTAAGTTCTGCAGGAGAAACAATTTGGTTGACCAATCCTGATTCGGTGACCGTTGACGAGTTTACGTATCCGGAATTATTGGCTGATGAGTCATTTGGGAGAGGTCTTGAAGATAGTCTCTATATTTTTAATGAGCCTACTCCTTTAGCTGCGAATACTACACAAGGCTTTACTAGTCGATCAACGGACCCAGAAGTTGTTCAGCAAGGTGGAGTTTATGCTTCTGCAATACAACTAGAACTGGTAAATCCTAGTATTGGCGATAATGTTTACTTTACAACGGATGGAAGTAATCCTACTCAGGATTCTGAAGTATTTGGAACTAGTTCAAGAACAGTTACTGAAACCACAGTATTCAAGTTTATAAAAAATGAAGAAGGTAAACTGCCAAGTAAGATTGTAACTCAAACCTATTTGATTGCTACGGATCAAACAATGCCCATTTTTTCAATAAGCACTGATCCAGACAATTTATGGAGTGATGAAAATGGGATTTATGTGATAGGAACAAACGGAATTCAAGGGAATGGATATTTTGAGGAGGGAGGCGCAAACTGGAATCAGGATTGGGAAATTCCAGTTTTTATCGAGTATTATGAAGTTGAAAATACATTTGGATTTAGTACCAATGCCGGCGCAAAAATATTTGGGGGATGGAGCAGGTCGCTCAATCCTCAAAAATCACTAGCAATCTATTTTAGAGGAGATTATGGTAATCCGGAGCTGGAGTACAAGCTCTTTGACTCTAAAGAAATAGATCGTTTTCAAGCGTTTGTTCTCAGAAATTCGGGTAATGATTTCAATATTACCCATTTGAGAGATGGGCTAATGACTACCTTAGTTGAGGATACAGAAATTGATTTTCAAGCTTATGAACCTGCAGTTGTTTACCTAAACGGAGAATATTGGGGTATTCACAATCTCCGCGAAAAAATAAATGAGCATTTTATTGAATCAAATAATCCACAAGTTGATTCTGATAGCATCGATATGCTGGAGTCAAATTTAGGAGTTGTTCATGGTAGTACGGATAATTATTTGAGTTTTTTATCTGAGCTTGAAAATTCAAATATGAATGACTTGGAAGATTATCAAAAGATTGAAGAACTAATAGATATAGAAAACTATATCGACTATATGGTTTCCCAGATTTATTTTTCAAATACAGATTGGCCTGGAAATAATATCAAGTATTGGAGAGATAAAAATGCAGGTGGGAAATGGCGCTGGATTTTATACGACACAGACTTTGGTTTTGGGTTTCAATTTGCCTATGGTCAGGGGGTATGGTATAATACCCTTGATTTTGCTCTGGAAGCAAGTGGACCGGGATGGCCTAACCCACCTTGGTCAACATATGTATTTAGAAAAATGACTGAAAGTGACGTTTTCGTTACAAATTTTGTAAACAGAATGGCGGATTTGATGAATACATCATTTGAAAAAGATAGAGTAAATGAGGTCATTGATTCACTTTCATCAAAAATTTCACCCGAAATGCCAAAACACTTTGAAAGATGGGGAGGAAGTGTTCAGGAATGGGGTGGGCAGATTGATGTTTTAAAAAGCTTTGCAAATAATCGCAGAACATATATGGAGAATTATTTGATCAGCCGATTTAATCTTTCAATTCCTGGAAATATTACTGCTAATACTTCGAATGCCGAATACGGCTCAGTAAGAATTAATCGAGTAAAACCGAAATCATATCCTTGGGTTGGGAGATATTTTGGAGGCGTTACAATTCCACTTACAGCAATTCCAAAACGTGGATATAGGTTTGCCGGTTGGAGTGGGGCTTCGAATTCAACTAATCAAAGTATTGAGGGGGTTGCAGGTTCATCATATACTGCGAATTTTGAACCTGTAGAAGGGTCTATTTCTGATGTAGTAATTAACGAAATCATGTATAACTCATCGGAAGAGAAAGAAACCGGAGACTGGATTGAGCTTTATAACTATTCAGACTCGGAGGTTGATTTAAGTGGCTGGCAATTAAAAGACAATGATGATTCTCATACATTCGCATTTCCAAATGGAACAGAAATGCCTTCAGGCTCATATCTGATAATTGCATCCGATCTAGTTTCATTTAATGCAGAATATGAAAATGTTTCTCCCTTAATGGGAGAACTGGGGTTTAACCTTTCCGGTAATACCGATCAGGTTCGCTTATTTGATAGTAATGGAGCTTTGGTAGACTCTCTTCAATACAGCGATGAAACTCCATGGGATAGTACCGCAGATGGAAATGGATTTACCTTGGAATTGATAGACCCGAATTCAGATAACTCGCTTCCTCAAAGCTGGAAATCAGCAAATGTAATAGGCGGAACCCCTGGCGCACCAAATAGCGTATTGGTAGCAAATGAAGAGCAGGAAACTATTCCTTCTAAAATAACACTGAATCAAAACTACCCCAATCCTTTTAATCCTTCCACAAATATCTCATTTGAACTACCAAAACAGGTAAGAATTAAACTTTCCGTAT
>CAYGNU010000217.1:0-7560 GCA_964351175.1 uncultured Roseivirgaceae bacterium
AGAGCATCGGACTGAAAATCCGTGAGTCGGTGGTTCGAGCCCACTCAGCACCACCTCCAAAAACCTCTTGATTTTCAAGGGGTTTTTGTTTTTTACACCCTTCCAGAGTACTTTCCAAAAGTAATATTTAGAAGTGAAAATAGTATGCATGCAGACTATTTTAATCATTATTTAAAATGATTCTTGATTATACTGTCCTATATTTAGCCCTGAATGAATACCGACACTACAGAAAGGCTACTTTTTACATATTCCGCTCAAGTATTGCTGGCCATAATACTGTCATTCCTTTTCTACTATTATTATAAAAATTACAATCGCTCATTTCTAAGATTATGGTCATTGAGCTGGATATTTTATGCTATCCTATACATAAGTTCAGCTTTGTTATTTGTCATCATTTCTGATTTTAGAGCGCTGGCCTCTTTTGCTGCCGTATCCAGCACTTATCTACAACTCTTATTTATGATATTAGGCTTGCAGGAATATATAAATGGTAAAAGGATAAGTTCCAGCGACATTTTTTCTTCTTGTCTGGTAGTAATACTATTTTCTCTTGGCACCTATTTCCTCTATGATGCTGATCCTTCAGCTTCAAATCTTAGGTATATTTTAAGAGTTGGAATTAAGTCAACTATTGTAGGGCTAGGCTTCCTTTGGTTAGTCTTTAAAATTTTAGTTTCTAAAGCATTCTATAATAGCATGAGCAAAACATTTATGGTGATAGCATTTATCCTTTACGCTTTGCAACAATTGTGGCATTCTTCTATTGTTTATTTAAATGCCTCGGGTCATAAGGTACCTTTTCCTATTTAATCATATGGAATCATAGATTTATTTTCATTGTCACTAATAGGTATAAGTATGGTAATTTGGCTCTTAGAAAACGAACATAATAACCTAACTAGATCCAATAAGGAACTTGACAGTTTTTTATATAGTACTTCTCATGACCTTAGGGCGCCAATTGCCTCTACATTAGGCCTAACCAACCTTGGTAAAATGGAGGCTAAGGACAATACTTCAAAAGAATACTTTGAGAAAATAGAACAGCAATTAAAAAAATTGGACTCCATATTCAATGATATCTTAAATTATTCAAAGTCAGCAAAAAGCCCTTTAAGTATTGAAAAATTAGATTTTCAACATATTATTAAAAATATCTACACTAACTTAAAATTTAGTAATGATCAGAAAATTCCCGAACTCATTATTGACGATAGTACTTCACAGTATTTCTATACTGATCGCTATTTGATGGTGAGTATACTGAGCAATCTGATATCAAATGCAATCAAATACTCCGATGTCAACAAGGAAAAATGTTTTGTAAAAACTTCTTTGATAAGAAGTGGTAAGGATATCTTAATTAAAATCGAGGACAATGGAATTGGCATCGATGAAGAAGGAATTCCTAAAATTTTCGATATGTTCTACAGAGCCACGAGTACCAATGATGGCTCGGGACTTGGGCTTTATATAGCCGTACAGGCAGCAGAAAGACTCAATGCCAAAATTGAGGTGGTATCTAAAGTAAAAAAAGGGAGCTCATTTACGCTTACACTGAGTGAGCGTATTTAATTCTTATTTAGTTGCTCCCATGTGTTTTAGCCTAATTACCTCTTTCTCGCTAAGGAATCTCCACTTGCCTCTTGGAAGATTCGCTTTATCAAGACCTGCATATACCACACGGTCTAGCTTCAGCACCTCATAACCAAGGTGTTCGAAAATTCTTCTCACAATTCTGTTTTTGCCGATGTGAATTTCTATCCCTAGCGACTTTTTTTCATCCAGATAGGAAAGTTTATCAACCATTGCCTTACCATCTTCCAATTCGAGACCGATAACTATCTTTTCAAAGTCAGCTTTGGTCAAAGGCTTATCCAAATCTACTTTATAGATTTTCTTAATATTGTTTGAGGGGTGGGCAAGTGAAACAGCCAATTCTCCATCATTAGTAAATAACAATAATCCAGTTGTCGCTCTATCTAATCTGCCTACAGGATAAATTCGTTCTGGCCCTGCCGTTTTGACTAATTCCATTACGGTTCTCCTCTCCTGAGGGTCATCTGTAGTGGTAATAAAGCCTTTGGGCTTGTTTAATAGGACGTAAACTGACTTTTCAGCTATTAAGGCCTTCCCTTTATATTTTACCTCGTCAGAAGCGTTTACTTTATAGCCTAGTTCAGTAACTACTTCGCCATTCACCCGTATTTCGCCTGCAGCAATTAACTTATCAGCTTCACGCCTTGAACAGACACCCGCATTCGCAATATATTTATTAAGTCTACTTTGGGTATTTGAAACAGGTTCTGTTTTTCTAACAGCATTAATTTTTTTCTTCATAAATAGCGTGGCCAAGCCACATTTGATTAGCTGTCTTGTTCTTCACCGATTGTGTTTTCGGCCTGAGCAAAATCTTTTGGTGTAGGCAATTCGCTGATACTGTTAATGCCAAAATATTCCATGAACTTTTCGCTTGTTCCATAAAGCACAGGTCGTCCTATGGCTTCTGACTTTCCCTTTATCTCAACTAAGCCTTTTTCCAAAAGCTTCTGAACGGAATAATCACAATTTACTCCCCTTATAGATTCTAAATCACCCTTGGTTACTGGCTGTTTATAAGCAATAATTGAAAGTGTTTCAAGGGCCGAGGTGGATAGCCTTCTTTTTGATTGCTGCTTTAGCAAAATGCCAATACTAGCCTGATAAGCAGGTTTTGTTAAAAACTGATAGCCCCCTGCCACATGATTTAATTCAAATGAATATTCTTCTGCAGCATATTTATCCATGAGATCCTCCACCGCACCTAAAACATCTTTCTCAGGTACATCGGCCTCAAACATCTCAGTCAAGCAAGATTGTAAATCTTTTATCTTGATAGCGGTAGGAGAGCAAAATATTAATGCTTCAATATGATTTTGAAGAAAATCCAACTCAGTTTTGCTGACTTAGCTTTGCTTCAATTGATTGAGTTGTATGAGGTACTGCTTTTAATCTTTCTTTAGAAATCAATTTACCTGATACAGAACAGATACCATAGGTTCCGTTTTTGATACGTACCAAGGCATTTTCCAAATTATTGATAAATTTCTGTTGGCGGCCTGCCAGCTGATTCAAATTTTCTTTCTCAGCAGTATCGGCTCCATCTTCTAACACCTTCGTATTACCTGAGGTAGAATCAGTCCCTTCATCACCACTTTTGTTTAGAGTTCCCTTAAGGACCTTTAACTCATTTTTGGCCTTTTCTAATTTCTCAATGATGAGCTCTTCGAACTCTTTAAGTTCAGTCTCCGAATATTTAGTCTTTTCTTCCATGCCCTTGTGTTTGAATTTTAATGAGAACTGCTGTCTAAAATGCGCCTAAAAATAATTTAAGCAAATCAAAACAAAAAAGATTACATAGAATAATCTTTATAAAATATTTAAATCACTCTAGGCAGCACTTTAAATTCAATACTTAGGCGTGAGTAAGTTGCGCGTTTGGACTCAATTTCTTAATTCTCTCCTTCAATGACTTTAAATCCATATTAATTCTATACTTCATCCGAATATATCGCTTAATGGCTTTTGGATTTTGCCCTTGCCTAGCAAGCAGCAAAATTGCGTTATCAATAATACAGTTCATAGCAGCTTTTTTATATAATTAACTGAAATTTTTCGACTCGAGTTTAGTTAATTAAGATTAATTTATTCTAAACTCGAAATATTAGAATAGTATATAAATATGCTTCAATAACGATGGGTGCTATTTGAAAATATTAATTAACACATTTGGCAATTACCCTAGAAATGGGAGCCGATGACTATTCGTTCTTTGAAAGAACTGGTATCTCCGTTGGCATTAAAGACCTCAAAGAATATAATATAATAACCGATTTTGGCCTTTTGACCATTGTTATCTGAACCATCCCATGTATAAAAACCCGTGGTGCTGAGAAAATCATTTGAGGCTATTCTTTTAACTTCACGTCCTTGCACATCAAAAATTCTGACATTCGCAATATTTCCTGCTTGAGAAAAAGAATAGTTTATAGTAGCAAAATCTCTTATTCCACTTCCATCTGGAAGAATAACCTTTGGCTCAATAGAAATTTCTCCTGCCATTATAGGGTTCGTGTTTCTTGATTGAGAATTGACATAGCCTGGGGTGGCATAATTTTCAGCGGCAGCCGCTGACATCCAGTTATTGATATTCTGAGTATTTTCTTCAGTGCTAATTCGCTCTAAAGAAACCCCTTCAGTATCATTAATTATATCAGCATGAAGGTCATCAGAATAAGAAAAATAGTCCATTAACTGACCGCTTGAGTTGAAAATTGCTACCAAGCCTTCATCATCTGAAAAGGAGGGTAATGAGGGTATTTCCAAAAATGATGCTTCTAAGCTTTTAGGATATTGATCCTTCAGAATAATATTGTCGGTAGTCAAAGCCAGATAAGACAAAGGCTCTAAAACTCGGTTATTGCTCGTAATTGTTCTTGCTGTCTTTATGATTAAAGAGTCGTTTACCAATTCTCCATTGGCAATCAACCAGCCTTTATAGGAAATGTATTTATTAGAAGCATTAATGAGTTCAACAAAATCTACTCCATTTGGTCTGGGGTTAAATAAGATTTCATTAATCAAAATATCTCCTTCTACAGCCTGTTCGATCAGATAAAAATCAGAACTATTAAATTCTTCATCAATAATATTCCCTGGACAGTCCAATAAATTTTCAATGTTAATACCATATTTCTTTCCACTTACAAGCGGTGTTTCGTCAGATAGCAAAAGATAGATTGTTTTAAGATCTGTTGATACAATTTTGTTTATCGTTAAATTATCAGAAAATGAGTAAGTGGCATTATAAACACTCTGCTCATCAAGCTTTTCATTGAAAATAAGCATAATTGAATCAGTACTCAATCCGTAAGTATTTTCTAGTCTCGGCCCCATATTATCAGTCATTTGACTGAATACAGAATTTAATTGACCAGGAGTTCCGCCAGTAGCATCTTCAGATGCAATCCAGTTTAACTCTTCTGCACAATAGTTATCAGGGTCAATCAGCTCTAGAGAATAACCTCCGTCATCTTTAATGGAACTTCTGTACCAGGAGGCAGAATAAACCAAGGAATCAATGGTCTTCCTATTTTCATCAATCAACACCAGAGAGTCTAAACTATTATTTAAAGTTGGAAATGACGTTAACCCCAATACATTCAACTCCGAATTAAACTCAACGGTATTTTGCGCATCTGTTAAAACAACAAATGTCTCAGGCTCAAAAATGTAATTTGGCAGTACAGCAGACCTAGACTTGTCTGTTATTATCCAGTTTTGAAGGTTAATTGATTTATTACTATTATTAAATAATTCTATATATTCTACACTGGGTGCCGCTGTTTCTACTGATGGGTTGGCCATGATCTCATTGATAATAATATCACGGTAACTAATCTCTGGGTTGACAAATAACTCAAATTGATAATTATTTAGGCTAACTATATTTCCAGTACAGTCCGAAATTGCAGCAATACTTAAATTATAGTCCGTATTCTGGAGTATGGGCGTTTCCAAATCGACAAACAGAGAGTCATAGTTTAGTCTGATAGCACTAATTATTATCCCTTGATCAATCTCAAAATTGTCGGGGTTGATAGAAGTACTATCTATTGCCTCGGACATGAGGATAAGCAACTGTTGATTATCCAACACTGAAATAAACTTTATCGATGGAAGTGCAATACCAGCCTCAGGATCATTTACTGAATTGATGCTACCTGGTGTTCCGCCCGTTTCTGAAATAGAAGCAATCCAGTTATTTGCTCCGCCACATACATTATTAATATCAATCAGCTCAAGTGAATAACCTCCCTGAGCTTTATCTTCATCCCCGTACCAATCATCAGTATATACCACTGAATCTATCAACTGACCATCATTATATTGTAATGAAATATTGTCCGAAGTATTATTCAATGAAGGAAGGGATGGAACGCCTAAAACATTGCCAAAACTTTCAAAAAGAGTTGTATTTGCATTTGAGCAAATTATAACTCGGCCATTTGGATCGAAGACAAAACTTGGTAGATCCACAGTAGAGGTAGCATCAGATAATTTCCAACCTTCCAAATCAAAAGTCTTATCACTGTTGTTAAATAGTTCAATGTACTCAGCATCTGGCAATTGAACCACGGGTGAAGGATCAGCCATTATTTCTGTGATTATCACATCTCTAAATTCTGGAACATCAGGAAAGAAAATATCAAAAGCTTGATCAACCGTTACAATCATGTTGCCTTTCAAATCTTCTATGTTTGATACTTGAATAGAATAACTGCCATTTTCAAATGAAGAAGCATAGGTTAGTATGACTTCATTAGGTGTGGACAGTTCAGCCGTTTCCAAGTCAGGAAGTAGAGAGCCGGAAAGGTTATAGTTACTAGTGTTTTCGGCCATACTTTGATCCACCTCCTCATTAAAAATTAGCTTAAGTTGATTTTCAGAGATAACCTCTAGGCTCAACAACTCTGGAGGCGTGTTATCAAAACCGATTTCCTGCACTATAATGTCATCAAAAAAGTGATTGCCAACTGGTGAAGCAGCTGAAGACTGGGTTATGAGTATCCCGAAATGACTTGAGCTGTTAACAGAATTATCAACAACCGATCCGGTAGAAGCAAACGTGCCTAAATTACCGTCATCATATTCCAACATCCATAAGTCCGCTGGGTCTCGAGTCACTTTTATTCGAAAAGGATTATTAGAAGAGCTATTGACAATTGAATTTGGACTGGAAATTAACTCAGTATCTACACCACTAACCCTTTTGTACAACACAATCTTATCATTTGTGCCTCCAATGCGCACAAACATTCCGTCAGCCACAGCAGATAGATTAGCATTATCAGCTATTAGATATATATCAACATAATTTGCTCCAGACGTTGAAAATTTAAGATTGAAGTAGAATTGCCATTCAGCATTTAATGCCAGAGTTGAAGGGGTTGATAAGTAATAGGTAGCTGCTCCAGAACTTGCGGATCTCAATTCCCCTGCCTCAACGGCAAATAAAGCATCATTCCCTGACCAGCTAGGCGAATTGGTGAAATCACCATCATCAAAACTGTCATTGACCTGAGCCAAAAGGAGGTTTGGGCTGAATGCGCAACCGTATGCGATAAAAAGATATGTTAGAAATCTATTCAAATAGACAGCGTGAATATCAAAAATACTATTTTTGTCAATTATTAAGTTACAATAGAAATTACCTAAAATGAAATTAGCAGTTGTAGGCGCAACTGGTCTTGTAGGCCAGGAAGTACTAAGAGTACTTGCCGAGAGAAATTTTGAGATTGATGAACTATTGATGGTCGCTTCAGAGCGTTCTGTTGGTAAAAAGCTTTCTTATAAATCGAAGGAATACACTGTTATTGGATTGCAAGAAGCTGTAAAATCAGCTCCAGATATTGCTATTTTTTCTGCGGGTGGATCAACTTCTTTAGAATGGGCACCCCGTTTTGCGGAAGTCGGTACAATAGTTATTGACAACTCTTCAGCATGGAGAATGAG
>CAYGNU010000218.1:0-7385 GCA_964351175.1 uncultured Roseivirgaceae bacterium
CCCTAACTCTCAGCCGGAGTGACATTCAGAAGCCAGATAGTACTAAGGGCGTAGCTTTTCCGGCTGACTGGAACCGAAACTGGCAATACACAGGCTCAGTTAAAGTGAGATGGTTTAATACTTTTGAAACCATACTAACACAGGTTTATGCAACAGGGACACCAAATAAACTGAGTGTTTTCGGAGAGCAGGAAAGAGAACAACTGGGAGACTACTACAGAACTGATTTAAGAATCACGTATGAGCACGAAATTGGTTCAACGAAACTGGATGCTTCAATCAGTTTTTATAACTTGCTGGATGTTGAGAACCCTTGGTACCGAGAGTTCGGTTTTGGTCTGGATGAAAGCTCAGGTATTTCAAGGTTTGTGAGTGTACCCTTGGAAGTATATGACCTTGGATTTCAACCATCATTTTCAATATCTGTGAGCTTTTGATTCTTGTAAACTTAGTAGTCTTGCGAAAAGTCTACGAAGTAAAACTGCTGATAATAGGCACTGTATGGATCAATCCATTGAAGAAGAATATTGCTAGCTCAGCCGTACTAGCTTGTTGTTTCAGGTTATTTGATAATCAGGTACTTATTTGGTTCGATAGACAATTCTCCAAGTAATATTTGCTCGTTCTCTTCTAAGGCTATATGATGAGGCAGTTCGCCAAAATTAAAGAAGCATTTGATGGTTTCTCCCTTAAAAGTTCGGGTAAAACTGATTATATCATCCAAAAAAGATAATTGTTGATAGTCGCCATATTGAAGGATTGGTATTGAATTTCTCAAAGCAATCAGTTTCTTATAAGTATTTAGCAATGAGTGTTCATCTTTCTCTAAAGACTCAACATTTAAATACGTATGATTTTCATGCACTTTTATCCAAGGGGATATATTCGAAAAACCGGCATACTCTGTATCATCCCACTGCATCGGACTCCTGGATTTATCTCTGTTATGTTTATTTCCGATTTCTAGTGCTTCTTGTTCAGACTTTCCATTATCTAAGGCTAACTGATACTGTATGCGACCTTGGATATCCATCATTTCATCTATTGAATGTGCTTCAATGTTCTCCATACCAATTTCCTCTCCATAATATATAAATGGAACACCTTTAGCGGTTAACATTAACGCGGCTAAGGCTTCTGCTCTTTCAGGATTATTCTTCGCCAGTCGATTTATAAGTCGGGGCATGTCATGACTTCCAAAAAACAAAGTTGGAAAGCCACTCATGTTTTTATCCATGCTTTGAAGCTCATTAAATATTCGTAGGGCAGAAAACTCTGAAATACTTCCGAAGTTAAAATTAAATACGACATCCAATAATTCAGTTCCCTGATATTGTTTTAGAACCTCAATGTTATCGCTTCCGATTTCGCCGACTATAAATCGATTAGGATATTGATCAACGTTAGCCCGGATCATTTTCATAGCTTCTTTAATGCCCTTTTGGTTTATGTCATGTAAATGATTTTGTGTTCCATCTTCATTCTTTGGATTATCTGAAGTGATACCTTCTGTCGTTAAAAAGTTGATAACATCAAGTCGGAGTCCATCAATACCCAATGCTAGCCAAAACCTTAACACCTTGTTAGCTTCTTCAATTACCTTCGGGTTTTGCCAATTAAGATCCGCCATTTTTACATCAAATTTATGGTAGTAGAATTGCTTGGTAATTGAATCGAACTCCCAAGCAGAACCTCCAAAAAAGGACTCCCAGTTATTTGGCTCATCTTTCCAGATATAATAATCTCTGTAAGGATTGTCGTTAGATTTTCTAGACTGTTGAAACCATTTTGATTCTGTAGAGGTGTGATTTAAAACCAAATCCATAATCACTTTTATACCACGATGATGTGCCTCATGCAAAAAATCTTTGAAATGCTTTAAAGTCCCAAAGGTAGAATCAATCTCATAGTAATTTGAAACATCATAGCCATTATCAACTTTAGGTGATTCTAAGAACGGAGTTAACCAAATGCCTTTTACTCCAAGGCTTTCAATATAGCCTAGTTTTGATGTCAGTCCTTTAAAATCGCTATACCCATCTCCATTACTATCTTTGTAGCTTGGCATGTAAATTTCATAGAATACTGTTTCCTTCCACCAAATCTTTTCTTCCATAATTGCCCTTATTTGATTGAGCACAATATTGCAAATTAAAAGAAAGGTAATACGATTAGTTTTAGCCAGTTTCGCGTGTTCTTATTTAGAGTATCAGAGCTAGTGCATAAGTTATCCCTCACGATGTGTTGTAGTGTCGATCAATTTTTAATTCACGTTAAACCCGCCTTTTTATCGCACTATTGTTTAGCTATCACTTACCTCAAGGGAAAGCTTGTAGCAGGTTCCATACTCTGTTACGGAATGGCCCAAGTTAGATGGTTTGCATCACTAGAGCATTCGTATTCTTCAAAATAGTATCTAAAAAATGTTACTATTTTAGTAACTAAAGTGTGGTACGCTTTATTTGTTCTCGTTAACAAAAAGCACTAGATTCAGAAAGTTTTACATCCACTTATAGCCAAAAATCTAGTGAGTTCTGAAGTTACATTAAAGCAAATAGCTAAGGCATTGGGAGTTTCTGCAATGACTGTTTCAAGAGCTATGAATAATAGTGATAAGATTAGCGATCAAACTAAAAAAATGGTTTTAGAAAAAGCTAAGCAAATGGGATATACTCCGAATCATATTGCAAAAAGCTTAATCTCTCAAAAATCAGATACTATAGGAGTAGTAATTCCCGAGATTCACCACATGTTTTTTTCTCAGGTAATAAGCGGTATCGAATCTGTTGTATACGAAAATAACTATCACCTATTTCTCACTAATTCGTCAGAAAAATTTGAAAGAGAAAAAGATGTTATAGAAGCGTTAAGATCAAGAAGAGTAGATGGTATTCTTATTTCTTGTGCTCAAGATTCTAATGACGATAAGTATTATAAATCTCTGGTAGAACATGGCACAAAAGTGGTCTTTTTTGATCGATGTATTGAAAATATTGGGGCAAGTTGTGTATGTGTTAATGATAGGCTAAGCTCAAATTCGATCACAACTCATCTTATTGAGCATGGCTATAAGCGGATTGCTCATTTGTCAGGGGCAAATAACTTATCAATAAGCAGGGAGCGTTTTGGTGGCTATAAAGATGCTCTTGAAAGAGAAGGACTACCTTTTGATGAGTCTTTAGTTAAGACAAGTGGCTTTACAGAAGAGGGAGGGTATGAAGCGATGAAGCTTTTATTAGAAGAACATAAAGAAAATCCTCTAACGGCAGTAGTCGCAGTTAACGATCCCGTTGCTTTTGGGGCAATAAGAGCTATTAATGAAGCCGGGTTTACCATTCCTGATGATATTGCTATTGTAGGTTTTAGCGATGACATACGATCAAAACTAATGCCCGTTCCTTTAACAACTATAGATCAACCTGCATATCAAATTGGTGTTAGGGCTGCAGAAAAACTTATTAGGATGATTGAAAATGAGTCAGAGCCAATTGAAAGTATTTATCTGAACACCAAATTAATTTTGAGAGATTCTTGCGGGAAGCATTAAGCTATCTCTAGATTTATTGCTCTAGTATTTAGTCTCTTCATAAGAAAACCCCAAATCAATTTTTAAAATTGCTCTAAAGATAATCTTGCTGGAAACGAGCATTTATCTCTTTAAAAAGTATATACAATGAATTTTGTAAGAATAATTCTTTCAATGGAATTTTTCACTTAAAATCTTGCTTAAGATATAACAAAGCGCTTTTTTATATTAGAAAAGCGCTTTTAAAATTCCTGTATATACAATGTAAATATTGCCATTTTAATTAAAGGAAATTATAGTGAGCGTATTGAGTAAATATTAATATTAGAGTTTCTATATCAGTTTCTGGTAACTCAAAGAAAGTAACAGACAAAAAAATATGAATATGAAAAAACCCACCTTACTTCTGCTAATCTTATTTAGTTTTACAACGTTAGTAATGGGACAATCCCAAAAAGTAGTAGTTGATAAATCTGTTGATGGATGGAAGCTATTAGTTGATGGAAAACCATTTATGGTAAACGGTATGAACTGGGACTACTTCCCAAGAGGTACTAACTATTCCTACAGTTTATGGAATCAATCCCCAGATTTTATTAAACGAGCTCTTGATTATGAAATGGGATTGCTTCAAAATATGGGAGTGAATACTATAAGAGTGTACACTGGTATCCAACCTGAATGGATAACCTATATTTATGAGACTTATGGTATTTATACTATGCTTAATCATTCTTTTGGTAGATACGGTTTAACAATAGACGGTGCTTGGATGGCAAACACTGAGTATTCGGATGCTAGAGTTCGGGAATTATTATTGAAAGACGCTACTCAATTAGTTGAAGACTATAAAGACACTCGAGGATTATTACTTTTCTTACTAGGTAATGAGAATAATTACGGGTTATTCTGGGGTGGTGCTGAGACTGAAGATATCCCTGTTGCAGATAGACAATCTACGGCTCGAGCACGCTCAATGTATAAGTTGTTTAATGAAGCAGCTGTTAGAATGAAAGCGATAAGTACAAATCATCCTATTGCAATTTGTAATGGTGATACTCAATTCTTGGACTTAATTGCCGAAGAAGTACCAGATGTAGATATTTTTGGTACCAACACATACAGAGGCTATACATTTACAGATTTATTTGATCAGGTAGCTAATGAATATGGTAAACCAGTTCTGCTAACAGAATTTGGATCTGATGCTTTTAATGCACGTACTTTACAAGAAGCTCAAGCAGATCAAGCGCGATATAAAAAAGAAAATTGGAAAGATGTGTATGCTAATGCTGCTGGCTTAGGAAGAGCTGAGAATTCCATTGGTGGTTTTACTTTTCAGTTTAGTGATGGGTGGTGGAAGTACGGTCAGGTAGAAAACCTAGATGTACATGATATTGCTGCTGTATGGCCAAATGGTGGATACCAATATGATTTTAAAGAAGGCGAAAATAATATGAACGAAGAATGGTTCGGCATTACAGCTAAAGGGCCTACTGATCCTCTAGGCTACTACGAACTTTTCCCAAGAGCCGCCTACTATGTACTACAAGAAGCTCACAAGTTTGATGTGTACATGGACGATGTTACCCTTAATGATTTGAATCAATATTTTGCAAATATTTCAGTGGAGGGTGCCGCCTTAAAAGCAAGGGGAGATAAAGCCGCATTGCAAGGTTCTTCAGCAGATGTTATCAAATTAAGCCAGTTTACGTTAGATTTTAGAACGTACAGCACTGGCGGGGAATACATTACAACTCCTGATGAAGCGGACCCTACTACACGTGCGTATCCAAATCAACTTGGCTTTGACCATCTTGAGTCAATTTATATCGGGGTTGAAGCTAATCCTGCTCCAAATATTCGTGCAAATGTAGTAACTAATATTTTGGGTACAGTACCTGGCAATCCAATCGATGAAGTATTTTACGAAAATAGAGGAAGACCTGTCGATTTAGTTGGTAAAGAAGGTGATGTTACCCTTAATGATGTGAATAGAGTTGCAATTTATAGTGCAAGCTATAATTGGGTTAACAAATACTTCGAATTAGAAGGGTTCTACCGTACAGGACATTATCACTGGGGATATGAAGGTGATTTCTTTGGTCTTTATCCAGAAGCAAACTATGGACCTAATATCGATATTTATAACGGAACCGCTCCTTTTGGATTTGAAATGACTGGTAGGGAACAGTTTGATAACTTTACAATAGCTTTTGGTCCTGAATTATGGTGGGGAGCTAATCCGGCTATATTATTGAAATATGATAATACCTTTGGTAAAACAGATGTAACGGGTATTTTTCATGAGGATTTAGAGCAACAAGGAAATACCGAAAGTTCATTTGCAATTCCTCAACCTAAAACCAGAAGAGTATCGCTTTACGCAAACCGTGAATTTGGAAAATTTGGTGTTGAAGCTGGTGGTATCTGGGGTGGACAGCCATTAAATGGAAGAACTTTCCAATTAGCTCGCGAAAATGCTGATGGAACGTATAATGTATATGAAGATGAAATCAAATCCAGCGACAATTGGGGTGGTAAATTAAAGCTTACTTACACAGGTGGATTATTTAATTGGTATGCCCAAGGTGCTGTAATGGGATTAGTAGCAAATGGAGGCGCTGATCAAACCATTACCTTTACAGGTTGGAGATTAAAGGATAGTGGTAGTGGTAACCAATACAACTTCCTTTCAGGTTTAACCTATACCTTTGGGAATCTTCAAGTCGCGCCAAATTTCTTATGGCAAAAACCAATTGAAGGTCCAATTCCTTCGGGCTTAGGCGGTGGAGCCAGACCTAGAAACTATATTGATGATCCATTTGCTGTACGAGCAAACCGTGAGCAAGTAGCAGGTGAGCTTGTGTTAACTTGGGATCCAACTCCAGGAACATGGATGTACAATTGGGATAGTAATCGCTCGGAAGATGCGAAGTTAGCTATTAGCTTGGGTCTTGTATACCGACATCTACCAACAGTTCAGGATGCCGCTATCGGTATTTTCCCTGATGGTAGAACTACTTTCCCATTTGATGGTTCAGCTCCTGCAGAGGATTTACTAGAAGTAAATGCTCGAGTAGTTTCAAAAATTAATAGAGATTTTGGTTTTGTTGCTATGATTTATGGTGGTGATGCCCAAGCAAATGGAAACGATACTCGTAAAATTTCAAGATTTGGTACAGATCTTCAGATGATTTACAAGAATATCAAGGTAAACTCATTTGCTAAATTCAACGATTGGGGGCCATTTGATTATCACCGAGATTTCAATCAAACATTCCCTGTACAGTTGATGGCTGATATTTCTACGACTCTAGGTAAGCCTGACTGGTTTGATTTACCAACTACAAGATTAGGTATTCGTGGAACGTATAGATCATTAAACCAATACTCACCACGTTACTCATTAGTAGATGTAGACCCTGCAACTGGAGAAACTATGTTACTTCCAGAGGCAAGTAGTTTAGGCAACGGTTCTGAATGGGAATTTAGAACGTACATCCAAATCGATATTAGAAATTAAGAGAGGTAAACAAATGAAAAATTTAGATTTAAAAAATATGAAGCACATTCTTATTGTCTTTTTAGTTACACCTATTCTATTTGCAGGGTGTGAACGATCAGTAGATGGTCTAGATGAACCAGGTCTTTCGCAAAACCCGGAAGTATTTATAGATGGATTTAGTTCAGGACTAGGTTATCAACCATTTGAAGGTTCAAAATTAGACGCCTTTACTGTTGATGACCAAACAACCTTCGATGGCTCAGGAGCTTCAATGAGATTTGATGTCCCTAATGTTGGTGATCCAACGGGTGCTTTTGCCGGGGCAATCTTCAAAGACCTTAATGGTGGAAG
>CAYGNU010000219.1:0-7359 GCA_964351175.1 uncultured Roseivirgaceae bacterium
TGGGCGTATCACCGAGTTTTGAATAAATAACCATATTTTATCCCTTACATTTTTTCAGCTTTTTCAATGTCATTGCTAACGGTTTGGCCACTGATGGTTTTTTAATGTCGCGCCCCACGCGGGCGGGTGGATTGAAACAAGGAAGGTTTGACTGAATTTCAAAGAAACAAAGTGTCGCGCCTCACGCGGGCGCGTGGATTGAAACCAAAGCAGAATAACACGAGGTTGTATTACATATTTACTTGCCATTATTGTTTTCCTTATCAGCAAATATAGGGTGATTATGTTGTGCCAATCAAATTAGATAAACCATTAAACTACTGAATGCAAAATCTACGAATGCTGAGAAAAGCCGGAAGATTGACTGCATTGCAAATTAACTTGCTGGATGAGGTTGGGTTTAATTGGGTTGGGCGTGTTCGATAGAGTTATTATTGTTTTGTATATGTTTAGCGGTCGTTTTTTATACATTATTTCAGTTTGTGTGGCAATGAGAAGGAAACTTACCTGTACTTTAATCAAATTATTTGGTATAAACTAATTTTATATTGGCATTTGTAGATGGCAAAGGTGAGGCCCTAGTCTCTTTGAAGAAGAGTGAATTGATAAGGATTAATTGTGGAAAGAAAAGCATTAGCTTTAGTTGGCAAGAATCGTTTTGTTGTAAAGGAATTAAAACCAATATCAGCTTTTAGTGAAGAGAATGTTGTATTAGATATCATTGCGTGCGGTATCTGTGGAACAGATTTATCCTTTATTGATACATGTGCAGAAAAATTAGATCAGTCTTTGATTCTTGGGCATGAATTTGTTGGGAAGGTGGTTTCACTGGGAAAACGTGTTACCAATTTAAAAAAAGGTGATGTGGTTGTTGCAAATCCTGGGGTAAATTGTCAGGATTGTTTATGTTGTCTTAAGGGTCAACCTAACCTTTGCCCCGATGCTAAGTTTGTAGGGTATCCTCCATTAGAAGGTGGTTTTCAACAGCAGATTACAATTCCTGTTAGGCTATGTCTGCCAATACCTAAAAATATAACTCCGTTGTATGCGAGTTTAACAGAGCCTTTGGCTGTTGCTTTACATGCAATAAATTTAGCAAAAATCTCCTATGGAACAAACGCAGCAGTTATTGGTTGTGGGCCAATTGGCCTGATGATTATTAAACTGTTACGAAAATTTGGAGTAAGGCAGATTACTGCTTATGAGCCGAATAAATTTAGACGTGATACTGCGTTGCTTGTTGGAGCAGATATTGCAATAGATCCAAGAGAGAATGATCTTATTGAACGTATTGATAAAGAAAGTACAGCACTAGCTTCTGATGTTGTATTTGAAGTCTGTGGTAAAGCTTTAGGAATTTCACTATGTTCAAAGATAACGTTGCCAGGAGGGAAAATTATTTTAGGTGGCATTCCTATGGATGATAAAATTAGTATGTCTCATATGGAAGCTAGAAAAAAGGGGTTAACCATTTTTATGGTTAGAGGCCTGTTACATACTATGTTGCCAGCTTTAGAAGAACTATCAAATGATGAGTCATATAATATATTTTTGAACGACTGTTTAGCACCGGAAAAAATGAACCAATTTATATCAGACTATCATACGGATTCACATAAACTGCTAAAAGGGATAGTTGTTTTTTAGTTTTTTACATTATTTGTTGTGCATTGAATGAAAAATAAAAATTTAATTTTGTGGAATGATGTTCCAATTTTTTACAAAAAACAGAGTGTGGTTGAAATTCTTAGTTCTAAGCTTTTCGATGAGTTAAAATTTCGACTTGTATCTGAGTGTGTCAAATATCATTTTATTGATTATCGTAATTTTTATAATTGGATGGAAAGTGCTTTAAAATTAGATGCTCTATTAGCATTAGGGAAGCGATTTGAAAATTTAGCACATAGAAATGATAAAGTTGAAATTATTCATCCTAAACGTGTATTTGACCCTGATTCACTAGCACAAAGCAATTGTTTAGATGAACTGTGCATGTTGAAAATGAAAAATATACGAGGAGAGAAGGATGTTCATTTGTTAGAAGATGTGATTGTAACGGGAAGAACGATGATTCTTGTGCTTTCAAAACTATTGGAAATGAAAAAAAACATTAATATCGTAGTGCATGCTTTTATTGCAAACAGTGGTTCTCTTGTAGGATTGAAAAAAAAATTTCCAAATGTTGATTTTAGGATTCATATTGAGTTTACAGGTGAGCCATTGGTAAATTCTACAGTTTTTCGTTTTTATGATTTAATATTTAAGAAATTAAATGGGAAACTGTTTATTGACCATGAAGAATTGTTGAAGCGTTTTTTGGATGATAATTATAAAGATATAAAAGAAAATGTGACTAATTTGCGTTTGCAGTTAGAAAAATTTGAATTGTATTCAATTAATAATTGTTAAGGTGGTGTGTTTTACAATGAAGTTATCAGTTGGCCAGTACATTGTTGATAAATTATATAAGCAAGGTATAGAGTATGTCTTTGGCGTTCCGGGATCTTATGTTATGCCAATATGGCAGTCTTGTACAGGCGAAACTTGTCCAGAAGCTATTTTAGCAAGGCATGAATCAGGAGCTGTTTTTATGGCAGCTGGTTATGCTCGTGCAACCAAAGGTTTAGGTGTTGCGGTGACTACAATTGGGCCAGGAGTAACAAATGCTGTTACTGGTTTAGCCGAAGCTTACCGAGAATCGATACCTATTCTGTTAATTACTGGGCAAGCAGCTCTTGATAGTTTCGGTAGTGGTGTGTTTCAAGAAAGTAGTGGCATAGGTCGAAGTTTTCATCCCGTGAAATTATTGAAAAATGTCACGAAATTTTCATATGAAATACAGCCTACAGACAATATTGAGGCAGTATTAAAAAAAACATATGAGATAGCTTTGTCGGGTAGGCTTGGCCCTGTACATTTAAGCATACCAGTTGATATACAAAATAGCGTTTTAAAACAATTGAGTGCAGAAGTGTTTTGGAAGGTTTCTCATCCTAATAAATCTACGAATATTTTTGAGTCAGTTAAGCAAAGAATAAGTGATGCCAAGCGACCACTCCTAATCATTGGTCATGGCTGTTATGATGTTGATGCATCAACATTGAACGGCTTTTGTCAGAAATTTAGAATTCCTTTTGTAACTACGGTAAAAGGATTAGGAGCAATTGGTTTTCATTACGAAGGTTTTTTGGGCCATATTGGTCCAGGACAAAACAAAATTACAATAAGTTTTATACAAAATTATAGCCCGGACTTTGTGGTTGCTATTGGATGTAGTTTATCAAGCTATTATACAGGGGCAATTATAAAACAGCTGAAAAATGCTTACCTTGTACAAATAAATTGTGATGAAATAGATAAAAATAAAATTTTATGTGACGAGTTTGTCAATGCTTATAGTCAGGAATTTTTTGAAATATTTAGTACCTCAGATCTAGATATTAATATCACGCGAAATAGAAACTACACAGAAGTTAAAAAAAATTTATACAAAAATCCTGTGCAGGAAAATGCAGTTTGCTATATGGGAAGTGCTATAGCAAATTTAAATACATTACTTTCAGATAACACATTCGTAATGCCAGATGCTGGAAACCATTGGTTAAACACATTTAGTTTGTACAAGCCAAAAAAACCAAATTCAATATATGCGAATACCAGTTTAGGGTGTATGGGGTTTGCCATAAGTTATTGTATAGGCCTGTGTTTTGGCAATCAGAAGGTTACTAGCGAAAGTCGATATGAGCGAATTGTTTGTATTACAGGTGATGGTTCTTTATTGATGTTTGGCAATGAAATATCTGTTGCCGCAGAAAGAAATTTACCAATAATATTTATTGTATTTAATAATGGTACTCATGGGCGCATTCGTATTGCTCAGCAGTTGGATTTTCATAACAACATTATTGGAACAGATATAGGCGTAGTAGATTTTTTTGGATGGGCTGCTTCGATAGGGGCTAAGAGTCTTTTGGTAAATACAATAGATGAGTTTGATTTGGCTGTTGAAAATGCTAATGAATATCAAGGCACAGTTGTGATGGATGGTAGGGTTGATAAAGATGAAGAGCGGGTTTGATTATAGCAAAGTTAAAAGGAAAAGGTCAAATGGCAACTAAAAATAAAAAAGTATTGATAACAGGTGGTAGTAAAGGTATCGGTCATGCGATATTAAAAAAATTGATTTTAGAGGGCTATACATGTGATGTTATCGGCAGGAGTGCATTATTAAAGATAGAAAGCGTGAATCATCAGTATTATTGTAATTTGAGTAATAAACAGGATGTCGATGATTTGTGTGAAATATTGTCAACGAAGAACTATGATGTTTTAATAAATAATGCTGGATGGAGTCATCCAGCGAATCTTGATGAACTTGATAGTGATAAAGCGGTGCGTGATATTCAGTTAAATTTATTAACACCATTAATGTTGATGAAGGTTGTACTTAAGGCAATGAAAAAAAATAATTATGGGCGAATTATTAATATATCTTCAATTGCTGCTGTAGAGCATGTTGCATTGCTTGCCACTTATAGTGCTGCAAAAGCAGGTTTGAATTCGTTAACATGTAGTATGGCAAAACTTGTGTCAGAATATAATATTACTGTTAATACAATAGCACCTGGTGGAATTGACACCGATAGTTCAGTATATGGGCGAAAAGAAATTTCTAAGAGAATGGATTTAAATGAAGATGTGTATCAAGAGAAAATGTTAGAAAAAATGGGTGTAAAACACCTGCTAACACCTGACAGCATTTATGCTTTAGTAAAATTATTAATAAATGATATAGATAAATGCTTCAATGGCCAAAAATTTAATATTTGTGGTTTGTTAACAACAAGTTAAGAACTTGAATGAGCCTTAAGATAGGAGAAAATATAATGTATTATCAGCAAATAGAAAAGACACCAGATTATATTGTCTACACAATTAAAGATAAAGATGTAATTAATTTAATAGTAACGCTGATGGCTAGGACGTATGCAGAAAAAACATGTTTGACCTCTCAAAGTGGGAGACCAGAAATTATACATAAAGAACATAAGCAGTTGTCATTATGCGTCTCGGGAGGAGGAATAGCTGTATTGAATGATAATTTGATTGAGATGCGAGAAGGGACTTTAGTGATTTTTAATCAACATGTAAAACATGCATTCTCTGCTAGTGAAGAATGTTTTGATTTGTATCATTGGCATTTTAGTGAAAAGAGTGAAATGTTAGATAGATCTATTGTTGGTGAATTGAAACTTGAAAGTGGAAATGTTTAATGAAAAATTTGTTTAATATAAGTGGGAAAACAGCATTGGTGACGGGTTGTACTTCTGGTATTGGGAGTGCTATTTCAGAGGGATTGTCTCAATATGGTGTTAATATTGTTGGTACTTATTGTAATGGTGATCCAAATTTTGTTAGAGATAGTGTATTAAAAAATGAAGTGAATTTTTTTGCTGTACAGTCAGATTTTTTAGATGAAAAAGAATTGAATAAAATAGTATTTAAGATATTTTCTGATTATCCAGATATAAGTATTATTGTTAATAATGCAGCAGTAAATTTGCGAGACGAATTCTTACATTATTCAGAGCAAGATTGGCATGATTCGTTGTTGTTAAACGTGAGTGCACCTCTAAAATTATGCCAGAAATTTTCAGCGCATATAATTAAAAAAGAGCAACCAGGCAAAATTATTAATATATTGTCTCTTTGTGCCCAAAGAGGTGGGTATTTTAATACTGGTTATACAGCATCGAAACATGCTCTCTTGGGATTAACTAAGTCTATGGCGAATGAGCTTGGCAAGCATGATATTTGTATAAATGCGTTGATTCCTGGGTTTATAGAAACAAAAATGACGAGGGATTTTCTCTCTGATGATAGTAAAGCTGAATCTTTTAAAAAGCGAATTAGCTTAGGCAGATGGGGTAAACCTGAAGATTTGGTAGGGGCATGTGTGTTCCTTGCATCGGATGCTTCAAATTATATTACCGGAGAGACAATAGCTATCGATGGTGGTTACCAAAACTTTTAATTCAATCAGTAGATAGTGGTGATGGTATTCCACCAAGTTTCTCTACAATGATTTGAGCTTCATCTGGGTTAGCAGCTAAGAAAATTTCTGAAATTGTATTCATTCTGCGAATTTTACTTTTTAATAATCTAAAGCTAGAGCTTATTTTGCCCATCGCATTTCCAAGCTGATTACGGATAGTTAATGAGTGAAAAACTACTTCACCAATCATTGTTGTGACAGCTAATAGGTATGCTCCTTTTTCTAGTTTACTACCATCTACTTCTTTATATGCCATAAAGGCAAAGCTTGTACCTGCGATTGCAGCAAATAATAAGGAACAAACAAGGACTAGGCCTTCATAACCCTTGTAGTGTAGATTCGCGAGAGTATGTTTGTTTCTTGAGCATAAAATATTAGAAAATGTATGTGTAACGTCATTAATACTGTAAAAACCTAACGCAGCGCCAGCTGCAATTGGAATCATTGGTAAAAACCAAGAAGCTTCTTTAGCATGTAAGATATCTTCAAAAAAATCTTTAGCAAATAGGTAATCTTTAATGCTGTTACCTATTACTATCAGAAATAGTAGTAAATTAAAACCTGTCGTAAAGTAGATATTTCTTCTACTGAGATGCGGATTAGTAGTTTGTGTGACATAATTAACTATTTCAAGATCGTTGTCTCTAGTGAATGTTGAGTGACGTTCTGTGTAGTGTCTTATTAAGGCATATTCAGCATTACTCTCAATTAATTCTGCAAGGCGATACAATTCCGTTTGAGAGCCAGTTTTGGCTGTTGAACAGCATCGCATTCGTTGAAGATATTTGAATAATTCATGAAAGCCAAAAATTTTAAAACTTGATTCAGCACAAAATGCAATTGCTGCATACCACTTTTGATCATTGTTTTGATAAACAGAGTAAGTTAAAGATATGGATGAAAATATACCAAGTAAAACAGTGAGTAAATTGCGCATCACAGCGGATACGTTATAGTTTGTTGCGTTGCGGTGAGGCATCTCTACAATTTGTGGTAGTGTCTTTAAGCGAGATAAGTTTTCGGTTATTGCCCAAGATGCAGATATTCCAAGTGTTGCTGCCGTAATAATTCCTGCTGCTTCACCAATCGCTTCTTTTGAACCAAAAGCCTCTTTTGCTGGTTGGTACAGTGGTACTCCTGCCATTAAACCAACCCCAAAGCCTAAAAATTGCAAAGCCCGCCTTATGTTGTCAATTACTTTAGATTCACCTCTTATGAATATAAGGTTTGAGCTTGCAGGCCCATCAATAACTAGAGGGAGGGTTTCACTATCTGTTGGCATTAACAAAAGATCTCTCTTTAAC
>CAYGNU010000220.1:0-7344 GCA_964351175.1 uncultured Roseivirgaceae bacterium
GTACCAAGGTAAATGTCTCCTACAGTAAACTTATTTCCATCTTCTTCATGATGGAATTCAACAAGACTTTTATCTTTTAAAAGGGCTATACGACATCCGTTTTGAGTTGAATTAATAATTAATTCGTTACTCAAAATACTTTTGTTTAAGTGAAAAAATGGATGCTATAGTAAGAATCTCCCGCTATTTAGCGGGAGAGAAAGATTACTTCTTCTTGTGTCTGTTCTTTCTTAATCTCTTCTTTCTCTTGTGAGTAGCGATCTTATGTCTTTTTCTTTTTTTACCGCAAGGCATAACTTTAATCTTTTTATCCGCCAGCTGGCAGATGGTTTAACAATATTTTATTTATTCCATATCACTTAGATATGAGTCAACTGTGGCTTGCACCGCAGGATCACTATCTAAAGATTTAACAAGCATAAATTGCTCTTTAGCTTTTTCAATATTGCCGACTTCCTTATAACTCACACCGAGAAAAAACTGAGCCTGCGTGTTATTAGGATAAAGTTGAGTGAGCTTCGAAAATCGCTCTACGGCCTTATCATATTGTCCAGACTGCATAGAAAGAATGCCTAAATTGAACATCGCCTGTTCATTGTTAGGGTCTTTCTCTAAAATCTCTCTGAGCATCATGATTCCCTGCATAGGATTTGAAGTGCTCAGGTAAGTCATCGCCAGTTTATTTTTGGCATCAAGGTTGTCCGGAGATTGTTCCAATACTTTTCCAAAGTAAAACCTGGCTTTTTCACCAAGTAGTTCTTGTTTTTGCTTATCCATGGCAAAACCATAAGCATCGTAATAAACATCTCCAGCACGAAACCAATTGGCTTCACTGGGTGATTTATCGGCAATTATTTCAATGAACTTGGCTGCACTATCAAACTTATTGGCCTCCATATACAGCCTGGCCAAAGAGTCTGCAAAGATAATACTTTTTTCTACATTTTCTGCAACCCTTATATTTTCCTTTAATTTATCAGCTTGTACTTGAAGCTCTGGTTGAAGCTCATTCGTATGAGCATCTGTAGCAGGAGTATCTGAGGAGTTGGCAGATTCTACCGACTTTATCTTGTTTTCTTCATTATCAACTACCACTCTCGGTAGACTAAAAATAAGTGCAACAAGCACTATAGCACTAAAAAATAAAATGATCCTCGTTCTAAGCATAATTCCAAATTGGACTACAAAGATCGAAGATCACTTTAACAAAAGAAAATAAGAAGGTAATTAAACGTTAGTCTCTTTTACCTTTTTGCTCTTTTTAATCTTTTCTACAAATACTTTAGAGGGTTTGAAACTCGGAATAAAATGCTCATCTATTACAATAGCTGTGTTTTTAGAAATATTTCTCGCAATTTTCTTCTTTCTTTTCTTGTTCACAAAACTGCCAAATCCTCTCACATAAATATTGTTACCGTCAGCCATTGACCCTTTAACAATGTTAAAGAAGGCTTCAACAGTAACCGATACATCCTCTTTTGGTATTCCAGTTTTATCCGCTATTTCGGAAATTACTTCTGCTTTAGTCACTAATTTTTAATTTTGGTTAAGTCAAAAAAATAAAACACAAGAGCTAACTTGTTGTTAATGAGCAAATTTACTCCCAATAGATTCAATTAAAAATCAAATTTGTAAAAAAACTAACATGGTAATAAACCCATTTAAATTGAACGAAGAATCTTGAAAAAGGATCATTTTAACGGCCAAATTTTGGATTGGTATAGCCAGAACAAACGTGATTTGCCTTGGAGGCAAAATAGAAACCCATACAATATATGGCTCTCAGAGATCATTTTGCAACAAACTAGAGTTAATCAGGGTTTGCCCTACTACTTAAAGTTTATAGATGAATACCCAAATGTTCATGACTTAGCTAACGCAGACGAAAGAGATGTTTTGCGTGTCTGGCAGGGCCTAGGTTATTACTCTAGGGCAAGAAACTTACATAAGTGTGCAAAAATAATTTCAGAAAATTATGATGGCAACTTCCCGAATAGCTTTCAAGAACTGATAAAATTACCTGGAATTGGAAATTATACAGCGGCCGCTATTGCTTCTATCGCCTTTGGTGAAAAGGTAGCTGTTGTAGATGGAAATGTATATCGCGTACTATCTCGAATATTTGGGATAGATAATGATATTTCTTCAGGCAAAGGGCAGAAGGTATTTCAAGAGCAGGCCAATGAATTAATATCAGATAAGCATCCTGATGAATTCAATCAGGCTATGATGGAGTTCGGAGCATTACAATGTGTGCCTAAAAAACCTAATTGTAGTATTTGCACTTTTCAAAGCCAATGTTTTGCCAACAAAAATGATCTGCAGGCGCAACTTCCAGTAAAAATCAAAAAGGTAAAAATAAGAAAGCGGAATTTTCATTATTTAGTTTTTGAGTTGGATGGAAGACTAGCACTGAAAGAAAGAATTGGGAATGATATCTGGCGTGGCCTGTATGATTTTAATTTAATTGAAGGCGAGCAAAAATGGAGCTGGGAGGAATTATCCAATTCGGATATAATAAATTTTTTAAAAGAGGAAATAATAGCTGTAGATGAGAGTGTAGAATACAAGCACATTTTAACACACCAAAGGATATTTGCTAGATTTTACACTATAAAATTAAAGGAGAATACGGATCTGAATATGCTCGAAGAAGTAGGCTTATCATTTTATACTCCAGACCAAATTTTTGATTTGCCAAAACCAATATTGGTTTCTACATATTTGAACCAAACCTTTTTTTAGCTAGTTTTATTAAAGATTATATAACTTTGCCTCTAATTAAAAAGTATTAGATATGTCTGGAGTGAATAAAGCAATAATAGTAGGAAGATTAGGGAAAGACCCTGAAGTAAGACACCTTGAAAACGGTGCTGCTGTTGCAAATTTTCCTGTTGCTACTTCCGAGACCTATAAAGATAGAAATACTGGGGAGCGTAAAGAGCAAACCGAATGGCACAATGTTGTCTTATGGAGAGGGTTGGCAGAGATAGCTGAAAAATACCTTAATAAGGGTGACATGGTGTATATTGAAGGTAAGCTAAGAACAAGGTCTTGGGAAAAGGATGGAGTTACTAGGTACACTACAGAAATAGTGGGTGATAACATGACCATGCTTAGCCCTAAAGGATCAAACGAAGGTGGCCAGCCTTCAATGGCAACTTCAGGTTCTTCGATGCCACAGCAACAAGCAACAAGCAACACAGCTTCTACTCCTGCGGGAGATATAGCTTTGGAGGATGAATCGGATGATTTACCCTTCTAATGTTGGACTAAACCCATAATATTGGAAACAACAATAGACGAACCTCCCAGTCAAATACTTCTAGAAGTCTTATTTTCAGGACAGTCACTGTTCTACATCGTCAGCGGGATAATTTTGGTGATGCTACTTATCATTTCAGCACTAATTAGTGGATCTGAGGTGGCTTTCTTTTCTCTAACGGCAAAAGATATTAATCACTGCAAGGAAAGTGAAGACCCAAAAGACCATAAACTGGTACAGCTGATAAAGCGACCTAAAGTATTGTTGGCCACGATACTGATCATGAACAACTTCGTTAATGTTGCAGTAGTAACGTTAGCAGCTTTTGTCTATTGGGAAATTAAAGGAACAAAATCACTTGATGTTATTGACACAGTAATTTTGACAACAATTACGACAGCCACTTTATTGTTTTACGGAGAGGTATTGCCTAAGCTTTACGCTACCCCAAACAATTTAGGATTCGCTAGGATGACAACACCACTTCTAAAGGTTTTGGAAGTGGTACTCAGACCAGTATCAATTGTATTGATGAGTATTAGTAATGTCATTGAAGGCAGATTTGAAAAAAAAGGATATGATATTTCAGTTGAAGAGCTTCATCATGCATTGGAAATTACTACAACCAATGAAGATACAACTGAGGAGGAAAGAGGTATTCTAAGAGGTATTGTGAACTTTGGAACACTCTCAGTGAAACAGGTAATGAAGTCGAGAATGGATATTACAGCCTTTGACACTGAAATGGATTTTCATGATCTAATGGATAAGGTCAATAAATCCGGCTTTTCGCGAGTCCCGGTCTTCACAGAAACCATAGACAAGATAGATGGCATTTTATATATCAAGGACCTGCTTCCATATATTGAAAAAGATGAAACTTTTGAATGGAAAAACCTCTTGAGGCAAGGGTTTTTTGTCCCTGAGACCAAGAAAATTGATGGTCTTTTAAGAGATTTTCAAGAGAAGCGAGTTCACATGGCTATAGTCGTGGATGAATATGGAGGAACTTCCGGTTTGATTACTTTGGAGGATATCATCGGAGAAATTGTGGGTGAGATTAATGATGAATTTGATGATGAGGATATCCCATACGATCAGATAGATGATAATACCTACTTATTTGAAGGAAAAACTACTCTGAATGATTTCTGTAAGATTATTGAAGAGCCACCTTCAACTTTTGAAAAAATAAAAGGTGAAAGTGAATCATTAGGTGGATTGTTGTTAGAGATAAATACTAAGTTGCCATCTGCAGGCGAAAAAATTTATTTTGAGAAGTTCGTTTTTACCGCAGTGGCTGTGGATATGAAAAAAATTAAGAAAGTTCGGGTATTTATAAAGAAGGAAAATGAGCAACAAGAGGCACAGGATTAATTATTTTTTACTACCCATTTTCATTGTTTTATTCATGGCTTGCCAAACAGAATACTTGCCAAAACCAAAAGGGTATAACCGATTTGATATGCCTAAGCACGAATACGTTTCACTACCTGATACTTTTCCTTATAAGTTTGAATATTCAAAGCATGCGAAATTATTACCTGATACGTCATGGATTAATGAGCGATTTTGGGTGGAGATTTATTACCCTAAATACAAAGCTAATGTTCACCTAACCTACAAAGTGGTTAATAATAGTGACTCGCTAAAAGAGTATTTAGATGATGCCTATTTCCTTACGGCCAAGCACCAAATAAAGGCCTACGCTATTGACGAAAGTATTACCAAAACGCCATTAGGCAAAACAGTTGTTTATGCTGAACTTGAGGGGGAGGTTCCAAGTCAGTTTCAGTTTTTCTCTACAGACTCGACCCTCAACTTCTTAAGAGGAGCCTTATACTTTAACACTCAGGTAAATAATGATTCACTACAACCAGCCATTGAGTTTGTTAAAGTAGATATTGTCAATATGATGAACACATTAGAGTGGAGGTTTAAAGAGCCTAATACCTTATAATTTTTCTTTTTTTAGTTAGTTTGGGTCGTGAATAAATTTTTCGACACAAAAATTGAATTTCTTAAGGGAGTTGGTCCGCAAAAGGGGGCACTTCTCAATAAGGAACTTAATATATTCACTTACGGAGATCTTATACAATACTATCCTTTTAGGTATGAAGATCGAACCAGGTTTCATAAAATAGCCGAAGCCAATGGCAGCATGCCCTATATTCAATTAAAGGGAAAATTACGTCACTATGAAATGCTTGGCTCTCCCAGAAAAAGAAGACTTGTAGCCCATTTGGTGGATGAGACAGGTGAAATAGAATTGGTTTGGTTTCAGGGCGCACAGTGGGTACTTAAAAAACTCCAACCCGGTGTTGAATATGTTGTTTTTGGCAAACCAAATCTGTTTGGCACCAAACTAAATATTGCTCATCCGGAAATAGAACTTGCAACCAAGCAGAATATTGAAACCTCTTATCTACAGCCAGTCTATTCTACTACTGAGACACTGAAAAGAAAATATGTAGATAGTAAGGCTATTTCAAAGATGCTTAAGACATTGCTTACTGAGGCACTCAAAAGAATAAAAGAGACATTACCAACAAGTTTACTTCAGCAATATGCCTTGTTGAACAAACAAGCAGCCATTTCAAATATTCATTTTCCTGAGAATCAAGATTTGCTTTACAAAGCACAATTTCGACTAAAATTTGAAGAGCTGTTTTATGTCCAGATCAGGCTTCTCAAACTGAAGTTGGCTAGAATTGACAAGTTCAGAGGCATTGTATTTAATAAAGCAGATCTGCTTAATAGATTTTATAATGAACATTTACCTTTTGATTTGACCAATGCCCAAAAGAGGGTTATCAAAGAGATTTATGCTGATATGAGATCTGGTAAACAAATGAACCGACTCCTTCAAGGTGATGTAGGCAGCGGGAAAACAATAGTTGCCTTTATCTGTATGCTTATCGCTATTGGCTGTGATACCCAAGCAGCATTGATGGCACCTACGGAAATATTAGCTACGCAGCATTTTCAAGGCCTAAAGGATTTCGCTGATAAAATGGGTTTGAAGATCGCCCTTCTAACTGGATCAACAAAAAAGAGCGAACGAAGAATTATTCATGAATATCTGAAGTCAGGTGAACTCCATATTCTGGTAGGCACTCATGCACTACTTGAAGAAGTGGTTCAGTTCAAAAGACTTGGATTGGCTGTTGTTGACGAGCAGCACCGATTTGGTGTGGCACAACGCTCTCGGCTTTGGCAAAAAAATGATGGGTTGTTCCCTCACGTTCTTGTCATGACCGCTACACCAATTCCAAGAACGTTGGCTATGACTTTGTATGGAGACTTAGACATTTCTACCATTGACGAACTTCCGGCAGGTAGAAAGCCTATTGTTACGGTGCATCGCTATGACGCTAACAGGTTAAAAGTTAACAGCTTTATAAGGGAGCAAATCGATCTGGGTCGACAAGTATATGTTGTCTATCCTCTCATTGAAGAATCAGAAAAACTAGACTTAAAGGATTTGATGGATGGTTATGAAAGTGTTGCACGCGCATTTCCAAATGTACCTTTAAGCATAGTCCATGGTAAAATGAAATCTGATGCAAAGGAATATGAAATGCAGCGCTTTGTAAAAGGAGAAACCAAAATTATGGTAGCCACAACTGTAATTGAAGTTGGAGTTAATGTGCCTAATGCGTCCGTGATGATTATCGAAAATGCAGAACGTTTTGGATTGGCGCAACTTCATCAGTTACGAGGTCGTGTTGGTAGAGGTGCCGATCAGTCTTATTGTATTTTGATCTCCAATTATAAACTATCTAGAGATGGAAGAATAAGGATCGAGACTATGGTTCGAACTAATAATGGTTTTGAAATAGCAGATACTGATTTACAGCTTCGTGGGCCTGGCGATTTAATGGGAACTCAACAAAGTGGCGTATTGGATTTACTCATTGCTGATTTAGGTAAGGATGGTAAGATTTTACAAGCCGCACGAGGGGCAGCTCAGGAAATATTGGATAGTGACCCTGAACTTGCCAAACCCGAAAATCAGAATATTAAAATACAGGTAGCCTCCATGAAAAAGACTACCGTTAACTGGAGTAGGATAAGTT
>CAYGNU010000221.1:0-4032 GCA_964351175.1 uncultured Roseivirgaceae bacterium
TCTTCGGCTGAGGCGATATCAATAAAATTATTCTCATCAATTGAAATTCCGGTTTTGTTAAAACTTGATGGAAATTCGGCTATTGAAACTTCAGTTAACCATAGCGGAACTGGATGGGAGAAATTGACATTTGATTTCACATCTACTGAAACATTTAATCAGTTATCATTACTCATAGATGTGTCAGGTACAACAGCAGGCACTTTTTATGTTGATGACATAATGCTAAGCCAGGGTAGTGATAAGATAGCCCCAGTTATTACCTTAAATGGTGATCCTACTTTAAATCTTCTAATAGATACTGAGTTTTCTGATCCAGGGGCAACTGCAACCGACAATATTGATGGTGATATTTCTGATCAAATAGTTGTAGGTGGAGACAATGTAGATACAAATATAGAGGGTACCTATGTCATTACATATAATGTGACAGATGCAGCGGGTAATGCTGCTTCTGAAGTAACAAGAACTGTAAATATTACTGCTACAGATACTACAGCACCCGTAATCACATTGACCGGTGACGCTATAATAAATATTACCGTTGGAGACTCTTTTACAGATCCCGGAGCAACTGCAACTGACAATTTAGATGGAGATATAACCGAAAATATTGTTGTGACAGGTAGCGTGGATTCAAATACTGCTGGTACTTACACTTTAAATTATAATGTAAGTGATGCATCTGGAAATGCAGCTACGGAAGTTACTAGAACAGTGAATGTTGTTCCAGGTACTGGTGGTGAGTTGATTGTGAATGGTGATTTCGAGAGTGGAAGTGAACCATGGTATACGAATTTTGGTACTAATGTTCCGGAAATACGTGAAGACGGTGGTAATAATTATTTCTTTGCAGATGTAACAGTCGCAAACCCTAGTGAGCCCTTTGTTGTGAATTTAAGTCAGAAACTTACCATTATACCCGGAGAAAACTACATACTCACTTTTACAGCCTCTTCTGATCGAAATAGAACTATAAAGGCCGGTATTGGTGAAACTGAAGACCCTTTTTACACTAATTCAGAAGTAATCAATCTCACCAATACAGAACAAACATTTGAAATTAACCTTAGTGCTAGACATGATGAAGACGATGAAAACATTGGTAGCCTATTTGGAAATAGCAACAGCCGAGTCTTATTCGATTTGGCTGCCGAAGTGGGTGTTGTAGTTATAGATAATGTATCATTAGTACAAGGTGGTCCAGGTGATGGTGGAGGTGGTCCTACTGAAGGCAACCTTATTACCAACCCAGGTTTTGAAGATGGACAAGGTGATTGGTTGTTCTTTGATAACACTGGAACTGTAAGCATAGATAATACTGAAAGTAATGGAGGAACTAACTCCGCTAAAATATTTGTAGAAGGCCCTGGTGGCAACCCAGGACTTAAGAAAGAAAGATTTGCAGTGGGGACGGTTCAAGCTGGAGATGTAGTACAAATTAGTTTTGATCATAAAGGAGAGCTTCAAGGCGAAGGAGGTGTGTTTGGCGTGCTTCTATTTGTTGAGAGAGCAGATGGTGAAGCCGGTGATCCAATTACCGTAAATTTTGGTGCTCTTGGTAAAAACCCAACATTAACTACCAATTGGACAACATGGACAGAATCATATACCATTCCTGATGGAAGTAGCGTAACCGGAGGGCTTTCCTTGCTTATTGAAGGTGTTTGTGGACCTGCAGGATGCGGAGTAAATGCTAACATCGATAACGTCTCTGTGGTGCTTAATCCTTAGTAATAAAAAAGCATTCGAAGAAATTGAATCCTTTTCAAACTAGAGATAATTTATAAATAATGTAATTGGTTGAGTTTAATTATTCAGCCAATTACTTATTTTTTACCTTCGAAAGTCAAAACAGTATAGAAAATATCGATGTCTAAAAAAGATAACAGTCAAATAGAATACGTAGAAATTAATTATGAAACGTATTTCAAAATCTCCAATATAGATCAGCTTAGGCCATTTTTCATGAGTATCGTAAGTGATTCAAATCACTGGATGTTTATAGGAAGTAATGGTGGGTTAAGTGCTGGCCGAAAAAATTCTGAATATTCATTCTTTCCTTATTATACAGATGATAAAATCATAGAATCTGCCGAAACAACAGGTAGCAAGACGATCTTTCAGGTTAAAGTAGGAAATAATGTGAAAATATGGGAACCATTTTCACTACGAGATAAAAACAAATTTAAAATACAGCAAAACCTTTATAAGAATGTTTATGGTAACAAGGTGCGCTTCGAAGAAATAAACGAAGACCTTGGCTTAACCTTCCAATATCAATGGGCATCTAGTAACCTTTATGGTTTTGTTAGGCAATCATCTATCACAAACAATACATCGGTATCAAAGCATATAAGCTTTATAGATGGCTTTCAAAATATTGTGCCTTACAGCGTAGGCAGCATGTTGCAAAATCAAAGAAGTAATCTTGTTGATGCCTATAAGCGCAACGAACTCATTAGAAATAGTGGACTTGGCATTTTTGCTCTAAGTGCCACCCTTGTAGATAAAGCAGAACCAAGTGAAGCACTAAAAGCAAATATAGCTTGGTCTTTAGGTTTGGACCAACCTACTCACCTCCTATCCTCTCTCCAACTTGATAAATTCAGAAATGGAGATTCAGTTGAACAAGAAGAAGACATTAAAGCAGAAAGAGGAGCCTACTTTGTTAATAAAACAATTGAACTAGGCCAAAACGCTAGCGAAAATTGGAGCATTGTAGCTAATGTTAATCAGGATATTTCTAACGTAATTGCAATATCAGAATTAATACAGAATGATGATCAACTTCTTAGTAAAGTAGAAGCTGATATTGAAGACGGTACGCAGCGTTTAATTAGCCTCAATGGTGCCGCAGATGGTTTACAGTTTACAAAAGATAAATTAAAAGATACTCGTCATTTCGCTAATTCACTCTTCAATATCATGCGAGGGGGAATATTTGATGATAATTACACTATCGAGAAACGCGACTTCAGTGCTTATTTAAAGAATGCTAATAAAGTAGTATTTGAGTCAAATAAAGCTCTCATTGATGGCTTACCTACTAAATTTACACTCTTTGAATTACAAGAAAAGTGTGCTCAGACCAATAATTCGGACCTAATCAGGCTTGGTTTTGAATATTTACCATTAAAATTTAGTCGCAGGCATGGTGACCCAAGTAGGCCTTGGAATCAGTTTTCTATTAATACTACTAATGAGTCAGATGGCTCTAAGATTTTAGATTACGAAGGCAATTGGAGAGATATTTTTCAAAATTGGGAAGCATTGGCTCATTCATACCCAGAATTTATCGAGGGTATGATTATTAAATTTTTAAATGCCTCTACGTTTGATGGCTATAACCCCTACCGAATAACCAAAAATGGTATAGACTGGGAAAAGATCGAAGCAGATGACCCTTGGTCTTATATCGGGTATTGGGGTGATCATCAGATAATTTATCTATTGAAATTTTTGGAGTTTGTTCAAAACCATAAGCCTGGCACTTTAGAGGAATATTTTAATCAATCTGTATTTGTCTACGCAAATGTACCTTACAGGATTAAGGAATATAAAGACACTTTAAAGAACCCAAAAGACACCATTGACTTCGATCACTCCCTCGATAGCGCCATAGACAAACGAAGACTAGAATTAGGAGCAGACGGGGCGTTATTACTAGATCAAAAAGGTGATATTTATCATGTTAACTTCATTGAGAAGATTTTAGCAACTGTCTTAGCAAAAGTATCTAATTTCATTCCGGAAGGTGGTATATGGATGAATACGCAACGACCAGAATGGAATGATGCCAATAATGCGCTAGTAGGAAACGGTGTATCCATGGTCACTCTTTTTTACTTAAGAAGGTTCCTGATTTTCTTTAACAATCTTATTAAAGACTCAAACACTTCCGAAGTCTCAGTTTCACAGGAACTATCCGTATTTTTCAAAGGAGTTTTTCAGACGCTGCAAGATAATAAACAATTGTTAGCAGCTCCTATTAACGATTCTGATAGAAAGACTATACTTGATGGACTAGGT
>CAYGNU010000221.1:4042-7343 GCA_964351175.1 uncultured Roseivirgaceae bacterium
GGACTAGGTCAAGCGGGAAGTAACTACAGATCTGCTATTTATCAAAATTCCTTTAAAAACGAATTTGATAAGTTATCGATAAATGAGTTAAAGGATTTCTGCGATCTAATGACAAAATACTTAGATCATACTATAGCTTCAAATAAGCGGTCTGATAATATGTATCACTCTTATAATCTAATGACTGTAGAGAGCGATCAAGAAGTCTCTATTGCATATTTGAGTGAGATGTTAGAGGGTCAGGTGGCTGCTCTAAGTTCGGGCTACCTATCTCCTGATGAAAGTTTATTATTACTAGATGGTTTAAAGGCTAGTAAATTATTCCGAGATGATCAATACAGTTATATACTTTACCCAAATAAAGATTTAGCCGGTTTTACTGAAAAGAATACAATACCAAAATCTTCCATTGAAAAGTCTGATCTATTAACTCGATTACTAAAAGATGAAAATAGAGATATTGTAATTCAAGATGTGAAGGGGGGATACCATTTCAATGGAAACTTTAAGAATGCCAAAGACCTTGAAAATGCACTTCTTAATCTCTCAGAAACAGATTATAGTCCTTTAGTAAAGTCCGATCAAAAACTTTTGCTAAAAACTTTTGAAGAAGTCTTTAACCACAAAGCTTTCACAGGCAGATCGGGTACATTTTATGGATATGAAGGTTTAGGCTCCATTTATTGGCATATGGTATCTAAATTACTTCTTGCCGTACAAGAATGTTGCTTAAAAGCCATCGATGCAGAAGCTAGTGACGAAATAATAGGGAGACTATTAGAACACTATTACGAGATTAACGAAGGAATAGGAGTTCATAAATCGCCTAAATTGTATGGTGCATTTCCTACAGACCCTTATTCACACACACCATTTGGCAAAGGAGCACAACAACCTGGTATGACTGGGCAAGTGAAGGAGGATGTGATAGCGAGGTTCGGTGAATTAGGAGTTTTTACACAAGACGGCAAATTGCAATTCAACCCTTGTATGCTCAAAAAAGATGAATTTCTAAAATCGAAAGAACTTTTTAATTACAAGGATATAGATTCTAATGACAAACAAATTGAAATAGAGAGCGGGTCTCTAGCCTTTACTTATTGTCAGGTCCCTATAGTGTATACTATTAGTGACACTAATTCATTAGAGGTGGTCTTTAGTGACGGTAAAACTCACATGATAGATACTTTAAGTCTAGATAAAGACCTGAGCAAACATCTTTTTGAGAGAAGTGGAAAAATAGCTCAAATAAAGGCACAGATAAGTGGAACTATTTTGAAATAGAATTAAGAGTAATGAAAGATCCTCAGAACAATTCTTTAACCATTGAAGAGAAAATTGACTCCTTAATGGAGTTAATGACACTTGAAGAAAAAATTGGTCAAATGACTCAAGTGAGGCATTTTGATGATATAAAGGAGGGCGATATTCAATCTAAATTCATTGGATCTGTAATTCATACTGATGGACCTGTTCCAGGTAACAATGCAAAAGAATGGCAAGCTAAATTTATCAATTTACAGAAACAAGCACTATCTACTAGGTTAGCTATTCCCCTATTATTTGGTGTTGACGCAGTACATGGTCAAAATACCTACGAAGGAGCTACCCTTTTTCCTCATAATATTGGATTAGGAGCCACTAGAAACCCAAATTTAGTAGAGAAAGCAGCTGAGATTACTGCTTTAGAATCCCAGGCTACTGGATTTAATTGGGTATTCTCCCCTTGTATAGCAATACCTTACAATGAAAAATGGGGACGTGTTTACGAGGCTTTTTCAGAAGATACAGAACTCACTACAAAACTAGCTGAAGCCTCTGTAAAAGGTCATCAAGGTGATCTTTCAGATCCTAAAACAGTTATGGCTACTGCCAAACACTTTATTGGAGATGGTTCTACTGATTTTGGAGTAGAGGGAGGCAATACAAGTTTGAGTAGAGAGCAGGTAATTGAAAGACTCCTTCCTCCTTACAAAGCAGCAGTAGAAGCTGGAGTAGGTTCAGTAATGACTTCTTTTAATACTTTAGAGGGAATTTCTATGCATGCACATAAGGAACTGATTACAGATGTCCTTAAAGGTTCTTTAAAGTTTGATGGCATCGTGGTTTCTGATTGGAAAGGCTATTCACGATTCGGAGAAACCGATATTATTAATGCTGGCATCGATATGGTTATGGCAGTTGATGGTGATTTAGAAGGCTATCAACTTGGATTAAAAGAAGCAGTTTTAAATAATACTGTATCTCAAGAACGAATTGATGATGCGGTAAGAAGAATACTTAGACAAAAATTCAGATTGGGTTTATTTGAAAACCCCTTCCCTACTGATTCACTGATACCTAAAATTGGAGCTTCTGAACATAGAGCCATAGCTAAACAGGCGGTACGAGAATCATTAGTTTTACTCAAAAACAGTAATCAAACATTACCAATTAAAAAGAAAGCAAAAGTAGTAGTTGTAGGTGAATTTGCCGATAATACTGGTTTGCAATCTGGTGGATGGACAGTCGATTGGCAAGGCAAAACTGAGAATTATAATGGTGCGACCAGTATTCTTGAAGGAATTAAGAAGATATCGCAAGGCGAAATTATTTATGATAAAAATGGCTCCGGTGAGTTTGAAGCTGATGTAGCAGTAATTGTTGTAGGTGAAACACCATATGCGGAATTTTTTGGTGACATAGGTCATGAAGATAGTACTTATGAACACACCTTAACTGAAGAACATCAGAGGTATATAGATACATATACAAAAAAAGGTATCAAGGTAGTAGTTATATTAATATCGGGTAGACCCTTGGTGACAACTTCACAAATTGAACAATCTGATGCCTTCATTGCAGCCTGGTTACCAGGGTCAGAGGGTGAAGGAATAGCTGAAGTGCTATTTGGAGATTTTGATTTTAAAGGAAAACTTCCACACTCATGGCCAAAATCTGTTGAAGATTATCAGGGTAAATATGGCCCTAACTTCTGGGATAATTCATTAGAACCATTGTTTCCCATAGCTTACGGATTGACTTATAAATGAGAAGATGATTATAATTGATAAAGTATGAAAATATTATTTAAAACTTTAGCAACTAGCTTAGCATTGTTAATTTGCTTTTCGTGTAGTCAAAAGGAACAAGAATCAAGTATATTAAATAAAAAGAAGGAAGTGACGGCAAAAGACATTTTAGGTAATCCAGATTATCTCGCAATTTCATTCGGGGGATATAGACAAACCTCAAGAGACATTCCAACAACCCTAGAACAGCTCAAAGATGATTTGATAATGTTAGCTGGCGTGCGGAGAAA
>CAYGNU010000222.1:0-7318 GCA_964351175.1 uncultured Roseivirgaceae bacterium
CTCAGAGGTGAGTTAAAACCCAAATTTTAGTTAGTTTTGCATGTTTGATAAATCATTCATGCAAAATGATATTACACAACAGAGTAAATAAAGATGTACTAAAGGAGAAGCTCCAGAACAGTACAGAAAAGAGGATAACGCTTTCATTTTATAAGTATGTGCGCCTCGAAGATCCAGCTGCCTATCGCGATGAATTATATGCCGACTTTCATAAGTTAGGTGTTTTTGGTAGAATCTATGTAGCAGAAGAAGGTATTAATGCGCAAATAAGTGTTCCAAATGCCAATTTCGATGCCTTTGAAAAATACGTTGACAGCAGTCCTGAGCTAAGTGGCGAAAGATTAAACATTGCTATAGATGACAATGGCAAGTCTTTCTTTAAACTTAAAATTCAAGTGAGATCAAAGATTGTTGCTGATGGTCTTAACGATGCTACTTTTGATGTGACCGATAGAGGAATTCACCTAAAGGCTGAAGAGTTCAATAAGATTGCTAATGATCCTAACACGATCATTATAGACATGAGGAATCATTATGAAAGTGAAGTAGGACACTTTGAAAATGCTATTTGCCCAGATGTAGATACTTTCAGAGAAGCATTACCAGTGGTTGAAAAAATGCTGGAAGACAAAAAAGAGAAGAACATTGTCATGTATTGTACTGGAGGTATCAGGTGTGAAAAAGCCAGTGCTTACTATAAACACAAAGGGTTTCAAAATGTATTTCAGCTTGAGGGTGGTATAATAGAATATGCTCGACAAGTAAATGCTAGTGGCCTTGAAAATAAATTCAAAGGGAAAAACTTCGTTTTTGACGAAAGGTTGGGTGAACGTATTTCTGACGATGTAATAAGTATTTGTCATCAATGTGGTGAAAAATCTGATACACATACTAATTGCAAAAATGATGGCTGTCATTTGTTATTCATTCAATGTGAGAAATGTGCTGAAAAATATGAGGGTTGTTGCTCTACTGATTGCAAAGATATCATTCATCTTCCCGAAGAAAAACAAGCCGAAATTAGAAGAGGAAAAAATTTAGGCAGGCAAGTGTTCAAAAAAGGCAGGTCTGAAAAACTAATTTATAAGCACTGACTTTTGTAGAAATACTGAGTAAGATAGATAACAAAATTTAAAATCAAATTCTTCTTGCTATATTGTATTGAAACCAAAAGCATTCAAAGGGTGTTCAAAATGAGTCTAAGTAGAAATATCTTTCAACTTAAGTTTCAAATATTGCAACGAATAAGCTCTAAAGGCGTTTAGACCTAAGAATAGCTAAAGTAAATGGCACGAATAAAATACTATTACGATACTGAAACTTGTAAATACGAACGCGTAAAGGTTAAAACTCAGGATGTTATTCTCAACTTCCTAGGTCTTGCATCTCTCATAATAGGTTGTTCTGTAGGGCTATTAATGCTGTATAACAATTATTTTGAATCACCCAAAGAACTCAAGTTAAGGAATGAAGTAGCTGACCTAGAACATTATTACAACGGTCTGAGCGAAGATGTGGCTAAGATGGACGAGATTATTGCAGCTCTTGAAAATAGAGATGACAATATTTACAGAATTGTTCTTGGTGCTGAGCCCATTGACAATGAAATTAGAAATGCGGGCGTTGGAGGATCTGATAGATATGCAGACATCAGATCATCCTCAACAGAGTTTAGAGATGAAATTGTTATGATTTCTGAAAATGTAGATAAACTCAAAAGGAAGATGTATATCCAGAGTAAATCTTATGATGAAATTGTAGAACTAGCAGAGAATAAGGAAAAACTTTTCGCAGCTATTCCAGCCATTCAACCGGTGGCTAATGAAGAACTTATTAGGCTGGCTTCAGGTTTTGGATACAGGGTTCATCCAATCTATAAAGTTAAAAAGCTGCATACTGGTATAGACTTTTCTGCCTCCATTGGCACCCCTATTTATGCGACTGCTGATGGAACAATTGAAGATGTAAATGTCTCTTTTAGTGGATATGGTAAAACTTTAATTATTGATCACGGTTACGGATTAAAAACTACATACGCACACATGCATGAGTTTGCAGTTAAAGAAGGCGAAAAAGTTAAGCGTGGTCAGGTAATCGGTTATGTTGGAAACACAGGTACATCAACAGCATCTCATTTACATTATGAAGTGATAAAAAATGGCTCTAAAATCAACCCCGTACATTATTTCTTCAATGATTTAAATCCAGATGAGTATGAAAAAATTGTTGAGTTAGCTAGTATAGAGAATCAATCTCTGGGAATGTAATTCAAAATTCTTTTTTATTAACTTTTGGATAGTAAATAATTTATATCATTCTTTGCCCTGCAAATGAAAATATTCAGCACAACATATAACCATCATCACCATCATCATGTTAAGCACCTGATGCATGGAAGTTATATGTTTTAATTAGAATTTAAATACTATTTATAAACAAAAGGCTTGTCATGCGACAAGCCTTTTTTTCGTTTAACCACTTTTTAAAAAATGAGTACAAAATTAAAAATAGCCATTCAAAAATCAGGGAGACTTCAGGAGCAGTCTATCAAAATGTTGAAAGAATGTGGCCTAAACTTCGCTAATGGATCAAGTAGGCTTAAAGCAGAAGTAGATAATTTCCCGGCAGAAATATTATTTCTAAGAGATGACGACATTCCTCAATATATAGAAGACAATGTTGCAGATCTAGGCATTATTGGTGAGAATGTATTTATTGAGAAAGAAAAACAAGGAGAGGTAATACTCAAATTGGGTTTTGCCAAATGTCGATTATCAATTGCTATTCCAAAATCAGAAGAATATGAGAATGCAAGCACCCTAAACGGAAAGAAAATTGCTACCTCCTACCCAGTTATTGTTCAGCAATTTTTAGATGAAAATAATGTAAAAGCTGAAATTCATGAGATTAGCGGATCAGTAGAAATTGCTCCAGGAATAGGTCTGGCTGAAGCTATTTGCGACATTGTGAGTACTGGAAGCACGCTATTAACCAATGGTCTAAAAGAGGTTGAGACTATCATGAAATCGGAGGCTATCTTAGTAGCAAACAATAACCTTGATAAAGAGCGTAAAGCAATTCTTGATCGTTTAGTATTTAGAATAAATGCTGTAAATGCTGCTAAATCAAATAAATATTTACTCTTAAACGCACCGAATAGTGCTATTGAAGCCATCACTCAAGTGCTGCCTGGCATGAAAAGTCCGACAGTAACTCCATTGAAGGAAGAAGGCTGGTCGTCACTACACTCCGTAGTAAATGAAAATGAGTTTTGGGAGAAGATTGACGAATTAAAAGCACTTGGTGCTCAGGGAATATTGGTTATACCTATTGAAAAGATGATTCTATAAAACAACTACTATGCAGGTAATTGAAAACATATTTGAAAAAGATATTTCTGTCGAGCTAAAAAGACCAGAACTAACTACCGACTTTCTTGAAAGTACTATAAAAAATATCCTTCAGCGTGTTAAAACGTCTGGCGATGAGGCACTATTAAGTTTGACTGAGCAGTTTGATAAAGTCAAGCTGGCTACACTGAAGCTATCTGAGGATGAAATAAAAGATGCGGAGCAACAAATTAGTAATGATCTCAAAGAGGCAATTAATATTGCTAAAGAAAATATAGAGAAATTTCACTCAGCACAAAAACGTAATACCTCAGTAATTGAAACCATGCCAGGTGTAAATTGCTGGAGAAAATCAGTGGCCATTGAAAAAGTAGGTCTCTATATACCAGGTGGGTCAGCTCCATTGTTCTCAACGGTGTTAATGCTAGGCATACCCGCTCGAATAGCTGGATGTAAAAAAGTTGTACTTTGCACGCCTCCAGACAAAACCGGCAAAGTTGATCCGGCAATTATCTATACAGCCAACTTAGTAGGGATTTCAGATATCTATACAGTTGGAGGTGCTCAGGCTATTGCTGCGATGGCTTATGGAACCGCATCTATTCCTAAAGTGAATAAGATTTTCGGACCTGGCAACCAATATGTAACCAAGGCCAAACAGATGATTAATCTTGAAGGAGTCGCTATCGATATGCCTGCTGGGCCATCAGAGGTAGCAATAATAGCAGACCAATCTGCTAACCCTGCTTTCATTGCCGCAGACTTGCTCTCACAAGCAGAACACGGTGCTGATAGTCAAGTAATATTAATTACAGATAGTAATGGTCTAATTCAGGAAGTGTTGAAATCAATAGATCTACAGCTAGAAGAGTTACCTAGAAAAGAAATTGCTAAAGAATGCCTATCTCAAAGCAAGGCTGTATTGGTAAGTAATATTGAGGAAGCTGTTCAGGTTTCTAATATCTATGCCCCAGAACATTTGATAATAAATTGTGAAAATGCAGAGGCTGTTGCAGAGCAAATTACTCAAGCCGGATCTGTATTTATAGGGCCATACACACCAGAGTCAGCTGGGGACTATGCTTCAGGCACAAATCACACACTACCAACAAACGGTGCTGCCACCGCTTTCAGTGGTGTTTCACTTGATTCCTTTGTCAAAGAGATCACCTTTCAAAAAATCACTGACAGTGGATTAAAAAATTTAGGGCCTACTGTGGAATTAATGGCTGAAGCAGAACAATTAGTAGCTCATAAAAATGCTGTGAGTATTAGGCTTAAAGAACTACAAAAATGAATCTGGAAAAATTAGTTCGTCCAAATATATTAGCAATGAAAGCATACTCATCTGCTAGAGATGAATATGAAGTTAATAATGACGTGATTTTACTTGATGCCAATGAAAATCCTTTTACTAGCGATTGGAATAGGTACCCTGATCCGTATCAAAGAAAATTAAAGGAAGTAATTAGTCACTTAAAAAATATACCTACTGAGAATATCTTTCTTGGAAATGGCAGTGATGAAGGTATTGATCTCATCTTTCGCATATTTTGTGAGCCCGGTAAAGATAATATCATTATCACCGACCCAACTTATGGCATGTATGAAGTTTCTGCAGCTATTCAAAACATCGAAGTCAAAAAATCACCTCTTACAAAAACCTTTGAACTAGATAGTAGCAATCTTTTATCATTGGTTGATGTAAATACAAAACTGATATTCCTTTGCAACCCGAATAACCCGACAAGTAACTTACTCGATCCAGATCAGATCAAAAAAGTATTGGATAATTTCAAAGGAATAGTAATTATTGATGAAGCCTATATAGATTTCACTAACAACGAATCAAGTATTCAATGGCTGAATACCTATCCAAATTTGATTGTTCTTCAGACATTTTCAAAAGCTTGGGGAATGGCAGGTATACGATTAGGGATGGCATTCGCCAATCCTCCTATCATTCAACTGTTTAACAAAGTAAAGGCACCTTATAATCTTAGTATTCTTACTCAGCGACAAGCGCTAGAGTTAATTAAAAACAATGCAAAGGCAGTCGAAGAAAATCTAAGTGTATTAGTTCAGGAAAAAACAAAACTGAATGAATCGCTGAAAAAGCTTTCAATAGTGGATCATTTATACCCTTCTTCCACTAACTTCATTTTAGTAAGATTTAAAAAACATAAAGTTGTTTTCAATACTTTGATCGAGGCAGGTCTCATTGTTAGAGATAGATCAAAAGCTTTGAATTGTGAGGACTGTCTTCGAATCACAGTCGGCACACCTAAGGAAAATGAATTATTAATTGATGTACTTAGTAAAATATGAAAAAGGTATTATTTATAGATAGAGATGGCACCATTATCTTGGAACCAGAAGATGAGCAAATCGATAGTCTGGAAAAATTAGATTTCTATCCTGGAGTAATAAATTGGTTAAGAAAGATCATTGATTTAAACGAATTCGAAATTGTAATGATCACCAATCAAGATGGTTTGGGTACCGATTCCTTTCCAGAAGATACTTTTTGGCCTGCACACAATAAGATGCTATCTATTTTAGAAAATGAAGGCATCACATTTGATGAAATCTTTATTGATCGATCATTTGAAGCTGATAATTCTCCTAATAGAAAACCAGGAACAGGTATGCTCACGAAATATCTAAACGGTTATAACCTAGAAGGTTCCTTTGTTATCGGTGACAGACTTTCGGATATCCAGTTGGCTAAGAACCTTGGAGCGAAGGGCATACTACTTGATAATGGCAATAAAGATTTAGGTCAATTAGATGCAAATACTGATCTAGTCACAGAAGATTGGGCCGATATTTATAAGCTTCTCAGCGAAAGAAGGGCCTCTATCATAAGGACTACGAATGAGACTGACATTAATATATCTATTAATCTTGATGGTAAAGGTCAATCGTCCATTAACACTGGCCTTTCCTTTTTTGATCATATGCTGGATCAACTATCAAAGCATGGCATGATAGATCTTGATATTCAGGTTAAAGGTGATTTGGAAGTTGATGAACACCACACCATTGAAGATACTGCAATAGCCTTGGGTGAAGCTTTTTATAACGCTTTAGGAAACAAAAAAGGCATTTCACGCTATGGTTTTACTTTACCGATGGATGATTGTCTAGCCCAAGTTGCTATAGACTTTGGAGGACGAAACTGGATAGTTTGGGATGCTGAATTTAAAAGAGAAATGATAGGAAATATGCCTACAGAAATGTTTTTTCACTTTTTTAAGTCATTTTCAGACGCATCAAAAAGCAATCTAAATATCAAGGTTGAAGGCAAAAATGAGCACCATAAGATTGAGGCCATTTTTAAGGCCTTTGCTAGAGCCGTTAGAATGGCTGTAAAAAAAGAGGAAGGAAACAATCAGCTACCTACTACAAAAGGGATTATTTGATGAAAACAGCAATCATAAAATATAATGCTGGAAATACTCAATCAGTGATATTTGCCTTAAATAGATTGGGCATTGAACCCATACTTACTGATGATTTCGAGGAACTCCAGTCTGCAGATAAAGTAATTTTCCCAGGTGTTGGTGAAGCTAGTACTACTATGAACCATCTTAAAGAACTAAAGATGGACCAGTTAATTCCTAACTTAAAACAACCCGTTTTAGGCATTTGTCTAGGTATGCAATTAATGTGCACTCACTCTGAAGAAAATGATACAGATTGCCTAGGCATCTTTGATTTGCCGGTATTGAAGTTCAAATCAGAAGATTATAAAATTCCACACATGGGGTGGAATAACTTGATTTACACAAAAAATAATTTATTGGATTCATTGCCAGATGATCACATGTACTTTGTTCACAGTTATTATGTACCGACATCAGAATATACAATAGCTACAACAGACTACATTAATGAATTTTCAGCAGCAATTAGAAAAGACAACTTTTACGCAGTACAATTTCATCCAGAAAAATCTAGTGCAC
>CAYGNU010000223.1:0-7260 GCA_964351175.1 uncultured Roseivirgaceae bacterium
GTATCGACAATTACGATCTTCTTACCGTTCTCTTTGGCGTACTTAATGGCATTGTTAGCAATTTTAACTGCATCTTTATTCTCTGGCTCTGCATATACCTCCACACCAGTCTGCTCACCGAGTACCTTCAGCTGGTCAATCGCTGCCGGACGGTAAATATCACATGCAGTCAATAAAACCTGCTTACCACTCTTCTTAAGCATGTTGGCAAGCTTGCCAGAGAAGGTAGTTTTACCAGATCCCTGAAGACCAGAGATCAAAATTACGGCAGGATTACCGGTTACATTAATATCTTCATGACTACCACCCATCAAGGCAGTAAGTTCATCATTTGTGATTTTGGTAAGTAATTGTCCGGGGGAAACAGCCGTCAAGACATCCTGTCCCAGTGCTTTTTCTTTAATCTCATCAGTTACATCTTTAGCAACTTTATAGTTAACGTCAGCATCAATTAAAGCTCTTCTAATCTCCTTCATGGTAGTGGCCACATTGACCTCAGTGATACTACCTTGACCTTTTAGGGTTTTAAACGCTTTCTCTAATTTCGAACTTAAATTATCAAACATATTTTTCCATTTTTACAGGCTGCAAAATTATAGATTTTTAAGCTTATATGAAGGTTAATTGTAAAATTTCAGTACCCGAAGACCTCTTTTAAAGTACTTAGTAAACAACAGATTCATTATATTAGTGAAGCCGAAAAAATATAGTGCTAAAAATTAAGAAGTTGAAAAAGTATGGACAACCCATTTTTACTAGCGTTATTCTTTTTTTTAATTGCGATATTCTATTCCTCAGTAGGTTTTGGCGGTGGGTCTAGTTATATAGCTTTACTTGTACTTGCAGGTGTAGATTTGTTCGTTCTAAGATCAACGGCCCTGATGTGTAATATCATAGTAGTTTCAGGTGGCACTTATATTTTTTATCAAGAAGGTTACTTAAATATTAGAAGAACACTGCCTATCGTTCTAGCTAGTGTGCCTCTCGCTTTTATAGGCGGCTATTTACCTTTATCTTCGAAATTCATTTTTATTATGCTTGGCTTTACGCTGCTCTTGGCCTCAATTCTTTTATGGATTAAACAAACCCATAAGGACCAGCACAGTATTGTAGAAAGAAACGATGTTGCAGCAGTAAGTGTTGGCGGTGTTATTGGACTTATATCAGGAATGGTGGGCATAGGTGGTGGAATTTTTCTTTCTCCTGTTTTAAATCTCATGAACTGGAATAAGGCAAAGAAAATAGCTGCCATCGCTAGTTTCTTCATTTTAGTAAATTCTGTTGCCGGATTAGCTGGTCAATGGATGCAGCATCCACCCTATCTCGACTTAAGTTGGTCTTGGCCTTTGTTAATAGCCGTTTTGCTCGGTGGTCAGATTGGATCGAGACTAGCAGTTTTAAAGTTCTCTAATACCACCGTACAAAGAACAACTGCAGTGCTCATACTTATCGCTAGCTTAAAGATTCTTAACGATCATTTATTTGGGTTTTAAATTTATGAATTACGAATTCGACACGCCTATTGATTGCTCTATTTTCTTCTGAATTATTGACAACTGAAGGATCCTCTTCACCTTTACCTATAGTAGAAATTCTTTCACTTTCAATTCCCTTTTGTATTAGATATTGACCAACAGCTTCGGCCCTACTTTCAGACAATTTCTTATTATACTCTACTGGGCCAGCATCATCGGTATGACCAATTATTTCAACAGTAAAGGCATCATTCTGAATAAGTAGTAACACTAAATCGTTTAATGTTTCTTTATCCGACTTTGACAAGGCGGTTTTATTAAAACCAAATTTAAAATCAAAGTAAATTGGTTCATCGAGCGGAAACCTATCTAGCTCTCCTGCAGAGGCAGAGCCCTTGCCCAAATTGTTCACGCTATCGGCTTCTTCTTCAATAACTATTGAATCAACTTTTTGGGTGATTAAAGAATCAAGTAGTTGCAGTTTAGCACTGTCGTTTGTTTCAGATTGATCCTCAGTTTTCTGCTGCCTCTGAGCAACCTCTTTATTATCATTGTTCTTTTCAACTTTTTTAGCCTGCTGCCTTTTAAACTTTTCTCTCCTTTTAGCATACTTGGATTTTTTTACTCTCTTGCTTAAGGTTATTGGATCAATATATTTTTTAAGCTGAAAGCCCAATTCCAATGTGCCTAAATTTCCAACTTGACTAGTTATTGGAATATCATAAGATACACCAAAGGATGTTCTCTTATTTTCAAACTGAACTCCCAAGACAGCATATCCAGCTAGGTTATATCTTGATATTAAATTTAAATGGCCATTAACCTTTCCATTGTTCAACTTATAAGCCGTAACCATTCCAACAACCATGTTATTATTGCTTGCAGTATTAGTATAAAGTAAATCTGGGCTCAACCTCCACATTAAACCATCATATACGGCAGACTTAATATTTACAACAAAGGTCGATGGCAATTTGGAAGAAGTGCTAAAAAAAGCCTCGTTAGGTTGGTTGATATCATAAATTGAGAAACCTAAATTGGACAATGTAAACCCTTCACCATCCATTTTAACCCAATTTAGTCCAGTACTAAATGTAAGGAATGAAGAAGAAAACTGCTCGAATATTTCACCCGAACTTCCGCCAATAAATCCTCTATCAACTACAAATTGATTGCCTGTTGTAAGGTTATCAAATGACACACTTTTATATTGCCAGTCTGTTTTGAGACCGAAACTCAAAAATTGATCTCGGGCTACAGGAATAGCGGCAGCTACATTACCACTAAAAATATTAGACCTAAAAATACCTACTTCTCCTGCCCTGTCATCTAAAAAGGAAAGTTCAATATTTAACCTTGGACCTGATTTAGTCCAAATGGGATAGCTGCCACTGATGAAAGTGCTATTGATATTTAAGTTATCAGCAACCTTCTGAATTCTATGAACAAAGGAGAATTTAGCATATTCTGATGAGCCATTAGCAGCTGGATTCGCTCTGTTTTCAGTATAGTTGTATTGAGAAAACTGAAAATATTGAGCTAAGGCAATAGCTTGAGCAAGCAGAACCAGAAGTATTGTTATAGCACCCTTTAATCTCATCTCATTAAGTAGATTACTCCATCCGATTTCCCATTCAATTTAACTTGACTGCCATCTGCATTTAATCCTGTTATTTTCCAATAATAGAGTCCATTGGGTTGTTTTTGTCCAGATTTGGTGCCGTCCCATCCTTTTTGTTGGAGCATATTAAGATCGGTGCTTTCAAAAACCTTGTCACCAGACCTATTGTAGATTTCTAGTTTCACATTCGATACCTCACCTAATCCATAAATGAGTAAGATGTCATTATTACCATCATCGTTTGGTGTGAAAAGATCTGGAATCCATCCATTTTCCAGCACAATTACCTCAAATTGATCTTGTGAGCTACAGCCTATTGAATCAGTTATAGTCAGCTGATATTTTTGGGTTTTAACAGGGGATGCAATAGGGTTTAATATTGTACTATTATCCAGTCCAATTGAAGGAGTCCATTCAATACTTTCATAATTATAGGCTTCAGCGTCCAGTGTGATAGACTCCCCTTTGTTAATAGTATAATCATTTTGCCTGGCTTTTATAATTGGATTTCCAACTATTAGCCGGACCGAATCGGTTTGAAGGCAGTCACTTCGGAAGGCCTTCAAACCAATTACACCACTTTCACTGGCGGTGAATTGATAATCAAATGATTCAGACACAAGTACTCCATTAAAAGACCATTCTACCCTCTCAAATTCCTCTTCAATATCGATCACAACATTATCATCAATACAAGCTGCTATATATTCAGCTTCAATTATATCTGAAGTGTCCAATATTTCAATCTCATAAATAATTTGCGAAGCACAATCTGCTTCTTGCTGCTGCCCGGTTATAATAATATCATTTTGATCTACGACATAGACAAGGGTATCGGTAAAGCCGAGGTATCCTTTCAATTCTGAATAATAAGCGAATGGCTCTTCAGTTACTATTTCGATAGACTCCCCTTCGCAGGCATACTTTGTTTCCGTCCTGTTTTCTTCGCATATCATGAACTGTCCGAAGGCAACACTTGGCCCATTACCTATACCGCTCAAAAAATGAAGTGCATTGTCCACTGATTGGATACAGTAGAAATATATGCCATTTTCAAGATCTCGATTAATGCCTATTTCATTATTCAGACCGCTATTGCCTACTGAAGAAAATAAGCGATAGAAATTAGTAAGATCGAAATTCGACCCCAAATACTTGGCGTTCGTAAAATCATCTCCTATCGCCACATCATACGTAAGACTTGTTGAATCTGTAAAATCGTCAGAAGACGAATCCCAATGTATTACAACTCTCCGTCCGTTCACAAAAGCAAAGTGATTTGGAACAACAGTAGGCCCAAGATTTTTTACTTCTGTAATATTATCAATCCTTGTTATCTTAGAAAGACCATCATCAATAATGATATCCAAATCGCCATCAAAATCAGTATCATTGACCGTTAACTGTTGGAAATTAAAAACATAGTCTATAGAATCAGCAGTCAATGTATTGTCCTTATTTACAAAAAGTTTGACAAAAGAGCTATCATTATCCATCTGCCCTGAGACTAATACATCAGCTAGTCCGTCTGTATTAAAATCATGCAGGTAAGTATTAACCTCAGTTAATGATGCCAGTTCAATTTCAGTAGTAGATTGTCTTGTGATTATAAACAGGTAAAAGTTAATTCCATCTTGAGAGCCATAGAGTACAATGTCATTATCACTGTCTCCATTAATATCTCCATATGACAATTCTGAAACTTGACCTTCAAAGATTATACTATCCTTCTCATTCCATTTTTTTGTTTCCCATTGATTCAATAACACCTTGTTGTTCTGGACTCTTAGCAAATCTTTAAAACCGTTATTATTGGAATCAAAAAGCATCCATTCTTCAGCTTGAAAATTGATTTCACTATTGAAATCTACCCAACCTAATGAATCCGCTTTTCTAACTTTTAACTGGCCAGTTAGATCAGTATAAACCAATTCCTTGATACCATCAGAATCTATATCAGCGGCTTCAATTTGCCTGAATCGGACATTGTCAATGATCTCAGGTTCACTAAATACCATTGGCTGTAAATGATACGAGATTAACAAAACCGTATCTTCCTCTATTAAACTTTGAAAAATAATATCCAGTCTGGTATTGTTATTCATATCGGCCAAATAAATATTTGAGGAAGTTATAGTACCCATCTGTACCGTATCAAATTTAACTGAGTTACCATCGCTAAATAGCAATTGGTATTTCCCATCCTTTTTTGCCATCACTAGTAAATCAGAAATAGCGTCATTGGTCAAATCAAGAGAATGGAATGATTCAATTTTACCAGATTCGATACTTATAGAATCCTTCGATTGAAATGTCTGTGCGTTCAATTGAAGTGCTTGCAGAGCAAGGCATATGATAATTATGATTTTTCTCATTTTAATAGAATGTTTGTAGACTAAAGGATTATTTCACTTTAAAATGAAGTGGGATACTAAGTTTACTGCTCACTGTAACACCGTTAACAGTGGCAGGCTTCCAGGTGGGCATGTTCTCAATGAGTCGGATAGCTTCAATATCAAAAACCTCTCCTAATGACTTTTGGATAACGATATTATCAATCCTTCCATCTTCAAGAATTGTAAACCTTACCACAACGGATCCCTCAATTGAATCAGTTAAAGCCTCTACTGGATACTTTAAGTTAAGATCGAAGTATTCGTACAAATGCTCAATGCCGTCTGCAGGCACAGCGTCCTTGTAAATGTATTGTCCCAATGGTTCATTTTTCTGTTCAAAAACACTTTTTTCAACGATTTCTTTCTTTTTCCCAATTGTATTATCAATGGTCTCCTCTTCATTTTGAATGATAATTATTGGAGTCTCCTCTTTATTAACCCTCATTGAATCAGCTAAATCATGTTTCTCTGCTGATTCATTCTTCTCATTAACTGACGGTTTTTCTTGATCAAGAGATTCTTTTTTGCTTTCAATGTGAGTAGAATTATCGCTTGCTATATAGTACCAGTAAGTACCTCCAAAAACGGCCAAAAGACTTATAGCATAAACAAATCTCCGAGTCAAGGTTTTAACTACTTGATTATTCAGATTGTGTGCTATAGACTTATCCATTAATACATCAAAATCCATATAAGATTCAATTTCCTGATCGGAAATTTTAACTCTTCTGTCCAAAAATTTGATTTTACGGCTCATGATATATTCATTAATTTTTTCAGCCTCTCAACTGCTCGGTACAATTTAACTTTACTGTTACCCTCATTAATTCCCAGCACATCAGCAATGTCTTTAAATGACAACGACTCAAAAAACCTCAATTCAATAATTTGTAATTCCGTTTCCCTAAGCCTGCTTAACCCTTTTTTTAATTCTTCTAAATGATTATCATCAAAAATGGCCATCTCTTCTGCTAGAAGTTCATAATGCGTTTGATCGAGTACAATCATTCGCTTATTTCCTTTTTTTCTGAAATACTCATTACATTCGTTAAGAGCAATTCGATATATCCAAGAATAAATGGATAGACCCTTAAACTGAAACTTATTAATGTTTTGCAGTGCTTTAAAAAACACATTGGAGACGATTTCTGCGGTGATATCTTTATCGCCAATACGACTTAAAACTGCTCTAAATATGGGCTTATAGTATTTGTTATATAGCGGTTCAAACCTTCGAGGGTTACGCTTGCACTCCTCTATTATCAGCTCTTCCGACTGTTCCAGGATCAATTGTTTAGAATATGTGATAAGCTCTTCCAATTCGTTTTCAACTAAATTTCATTATTATAAATGGACAAAGCATAGAAAAGAAACATTTACTGCGACATTATTTTAAAGATTATTCATTTTAATTACATTTTTTATTCCATTCATTCTTTTCTTATTTGCATCGACTCACAAATCAAGTGCTATGAAATCAATAAATTTCGTCAAACATATTCTGCCACACCTAATTGCTATTCTAGTATTCTTTATCACCACAGTAGCCTTTTTTAATCCATTTTTCTTTGATAACAAAACTTTGGAACAAGGTGACATTAACCAATGGAAAGGGAGTGCTCAAGAGCTTATAGAATATAGAAACCAAACTGGCGAAGAGGCCCTTTGGACTAATTCAATGTTTGGCGGAATGCCAGCATATTTAATTAGTGTGAGCTGGAATGATGGCATTGTCAGTGGATTCAAAAGTGCTTTATCCCTATTTTTA
>CAYGNU010000224.1:0-7240 GCA_964351175.1 uncultured Roseivirgaceae bacterium
AAAATATATGTTTAACGACTGTATTCTTTAAGAATCAATAATTCTCTACTTTTGCACTTCATTTTTCGAAGATAAGGGAATAGGTTTAGATGAAAAACATTAGAAATTTTTGCATTATCGCTCACATAGATCACGGCAAGAGCACCCTGGCTGATCGTTTACTACAATCAACGGGGACTGTTAGTGATAGAGATATGCAAGAGCAGCTGTTGGATAACATGGATCTCGAAAGAGAACGGGGTATAACCATTAAGAGTCATGCCATTCAAATGGATTACAAACTTAATGGTGAGGAGTACATTCTAAACCTTATTGACACCCCAGGACACGTTGACTTTTCTTATGAAGTTTCACGTTCCATTGCAGCTTGTGAAGGAGCATTATTAATTGTAGATGCAGCTCAGGGTATTGAAGCACAGACAATTTCTAATCTTTATTTGGCATTAGAGCACGACCTGGAGATTATTCCGGTTTTAAACAAAATTGATTTACCTAGTGCTATGCCTGAGGAGGTGACCGATCAAATAGTTGAACTAATCGGTTGTGATCCCTCAGACATAATACGCGCGAGTGCTAAAGAAGGCATTGGGATAACTGAAATTTTAGAAGCTATAGTCAAAAGGGTGCCTGCGCCCAAAGGCGAAGTAGACGCCCCACTTCAAGCCATGATATTTGATTCTGTTTTCAATCCATTTAGAGGAATTGAAGTGTATTTTAGAGTATTTAATGGTACGCTTAATAAAGGAGATAAAGTTAAGTTCGTTAATACCAACAAGACTTATGATGCTGATGAAATTGGTGTGCTAAAATTAAAGCAGTTACCTAAGAATTCAATCAGCGCAGGCAATGTGGGTTATATTATCTCTGGTATTAAAGTCGCAAAAGAAGTTAAAGTAGGGGATACTATTACTCACGTTGATAGACCCTGCCCAGCCGTTAAAGGATTTGAAAATGTTAAGCCTATGGTTTTTGCGGGTATTTACCCAGTAGAAACCAGTGAATATGAGGAGCTAAGGACTGCCATGGAAAAATTGCAGCTTAATGATGCAGCTTTAATTTGGGAGCCAGAAACTTCAGCGGCTTTGGGTTTTGGATTTAGATGTGGTTTCCTTGGGATGCTTCATATGGAGATTGTACAGGAAAGATTGGAACGCGAGTTTGACATGACCGTAATTACAACGGTTCCTTCAGTGCAATTTCATGCGGTTAAAACAGATGGCTCTTCAAAAGATATCAATGCACCTTCTGAAATGCCTGAGCCAAATACTATTTCTCATATAGAAGAACCTTTTATACGAGCGCAGATAATCAGTAAATCTGATTACATAGGCAATATTATTAGTCTATGTATGGATAAAAGAGGGGTTATTAAAAATCAGGTTTATCTCACTTCTGATAGAGTTGAGCTTTCATTCGAACTACCATTGTCTGAAATAGTATTTGACTTCTTTGATAAGCTAAAAACGCTATCAAGGGGTTATGCATCTTTAGATTATGAGTTAATTGGCTTCAGACAATCTACGATGGTTAAGCTAGATATTATGCTTAATGGTGAAAAGGTAGATGCACTTTCTGCCATAGTACATAGAGATAAAGCCTATGAATGGGGCAAGCGATTGTGTGAGAAATTAAGAGAGTTAATACCTAGACAAATGTTTGAAATTGCTATTCAGGCATCCATTGGTACTAAAATCATTGCAAGAGAATCTGTCAAAGCAATGAGAAAAAATGTTTTGGCGAAATGTTATGGTGGTGATATTTCTAGAAAGCGTAAACTTTTAGAAAAACAGAAAAAAGGTAAGAAAAGAATGCGTCAAGTCGGTAATGTAGAGATTCCACAAGAAGCATTTATGGCAGTATTAAAATTAGATTGATAAAGGTATGGCAGCTACAATATTGGATGGTCGTAAGATAGCCGATGAAATAAAGGATGAAATTGCAGTTGAAGTAGCTGCCTTAAAAGAAGCTGGAAAAAGGGCGCCTCATTTAGCGGCCATTTTAGTTGGCGATGACGGTGCCAGCCAAACCTATGTAAGTAATAAAATAAAGTCTTGTAAGAAAGTAGGTTTTGAATATACCTTACTCAACTTCCCCACTACAATCACTGAAGTCAAATTGATGCAAGAAATTGATCGCATTAATGCTGATGAAGATATTGACGGTGTCATCGTACAATTGCCCTTACCAGAGCATATTTCTGCGGCTAAAGTAACAGATAGAATATTGCCACATAAAGATGTGGATGGATTCACTAATGAAAACTATGGTCGTATAACATCTAAAAGACCTGGACTACTGCCAGCTACACCATTCGGTATCGTTGAATTGCTAAAAAGATATAATGTGCCCATGCAAGGTAAACATTGCGTGATGGTAGGTAATAGTCGAACAGTTGGCGCACCAATGAGCTCGATTATGTCATATCATGAAAATTGCACAGTTACTGTTTGTCACATCTACACCGAAGATTTAGCTAAATATACCAGACAGGCTGACATTTTAATTGTTGCCACAGGTAAGCCTAAATTGATTAAAGCTGATATGGTAAAAGAGGGTGTAGCTGTTGTTGATGTAGGTATAACAAGAATTCCGAGTGATAATGAACGTGGCTTTACCCTCAGTGGTGATGTTGACTATGATGAAGTTTCAAAAAAAGCTTCCTTTATTACACCTGTACCTGGTGGAGTAGGACCTATGACAATTGCCTCATTATTACTTAATACCTTAAAAGCAGCAACTACAGCTAGTACCATAACTACTAAAATTTAATCTGGTTATTCTCGTTATAGATTCATAGTTTAGAATGCTATGAGATTATTCTTATTCACTTTTTCATTAGTTGCTTTTTCAATTATTAATGGTTCTCTAGCAGAGGCTCAGTTAAGTACCAAATCAAAGAAAGCCGCTGAACTATACACGGAGGCCGACAACTACAGAGTTCGTGGGCAATATGCTCAAGCCATAGACCTGCTTGAGCAGGCAATATCTAAGGATAAGAAATTTTTTGAAGCCTATTTTAGACTAGGCGTAATTTATAAGGCTAAAGGAGAAATCGATCTAGCCGAAACGCTACTGCTTAAAGTTATTGAATTAAATTCTGGAAACAATGGACCTTCATTTTTCGAACTTGGCGAGCTTTATTTAAAAAAGAATAACTATCAGGCCAGCATAGATTATATAAATAAATACCTGGCCTATAACCCACGTAATAGGCAAAGAGTGGCTGAGGCTGAAAAGATAATAGCTAACGCTAATTTTGCTATTGAGAATGCTGAAGAAATGGCAGAGTTTGATCCCAGGCCTTTGAGTGATACTGTAAATGCATTTCCTATGCAGTACTTTCCCATCCTTTCTGTAGATCAGAATTCATTAATTTTTACCAGACGATTAGGAACATCTACCCAGAATGATGAAGATTTGGTGATTTCAACTAAAAATGAAAGAGGGATATGGCAATTGCCAGAATCTATCTCCGATAATATTAATTCAGAATTTAATGAAGGCACATGCACGTTGTCTGCTGACGGAAGGACGCTGATTTTTACTTCGTGCTATGGGAGACAAGGATACGGAAGCTGTGATTTATATATAAGTGAGAAGACAGGAGAGGAATGGTCAGCGCCTATAAACCTAGGTCCAAATATTAATTCATCATCATGGGATTCTCAACCTAGTTTGTCTGCAGATGGCAGAAGGTTATTCTTTATTTCGAATCGAAAAGGAGGAGTAGGAAGTAGAGATATTTGGCTGGCTACTAAAAATGAAAGTAACGAATGGCAGAAGCCTGTGAATTTGGGTAGAGGTATTAATACGGTAAATGACGAAGTATCACCTTTTATTCATCCAAATAATAAAACACTTTATTATGCGACAAACGGGCTTCCAGGTTTTGGAGGTTTTGATATTTATTATTCAAATGAACAAAATAATGGATGGAAGAAACCCGTAAACCTTGGCCCGCCTATTAATAATGGTGAAGATCAGGTTTCCTTGTTTATAACCGCTGATGGTAATAGAGGATATTATTCTAATGAAGACAATAAATCAAAAGATAGAAAAGGCATTATATATGAATTTGATGTTCCCCAATCAAAAAGAATTAAATATCGAACTTCATTTGTCTCGGGCATAATTAGGGATTCTATAACTCAACTGCCTTTAAAAGCTAAAATAGAATTGTATGATCTGAAATTAGATAAAAGAGTATCATTGGTAAATTCCGATTCTATTAATGGCAAGTACCTCATGGTACTAACTGAAGGTTCTCAATATGCATTGTATGTTGAAAGGAAAGGGTACCTATTTCAGAGTAATACATTTAATTATGAAATAGGTGATGATTCAGAGTCCATTAAAATGAATTTCCTTCTATCTCCTATTAGAAAAGGTGCCAAAACGGTACTTAGCAATATCTTTTTTGAAACTGATAAATATGAACTATCAGAAAACTCAAAAACTGAGTTAAAAAAGGTAATTGATTTTCTTAACGCTAATCCAACTATAAAGATCCAGATAGAAGGTCACACTGATAATGTAGGCGATAGAAGTTATAATCTACAACTTTCATTAAAACGTGCAATTAGTGTTCAAACATTCATTATTAATAATGGAATAATACAAAAAAGAATCTCCTACAAAGGGTACGGTTCCGAGCAGCCAAAATTTGAAAACAATTCTGACAGAAATAGGCAGCTAAATAGAAGAATAGAATTTAAAATAGTTGGATTAAGATAATTTCAATAACATCCCCCAATTAGCGGTAGTTATACCCATAATCTATTAAAGGTCATTGTCTAATTCCCGTCAAATACGTTACTTTTTTACAAACAATCCATTTGTATTTCATGTTTTTGTCCTAAGTTTATGGCAAACTATTTTTAATTTTTAACCTAAACATTACAATATGAAGAAGTTTTTACTGCTTAGTTTCATGTTGATGTTCGCATTCACTTTTAGTGATTCGTGGGCTCAAGAACGCACCGTTTCAGGGAAGGTGACATCTATCGAAGATGGCGCAACCCTACCAGGTGTAAACGTTGTACTTAAAGGTACAACTACCGGTACTGTTACCGATATTGATGGTAACTTTAAATTATCAGTACCTTCAGATGGTGGTACATTGGTATTTTCATTCATTGGTTTAGCTTCAGAGGAAGTAGCCATTGGAGCAAGGTCTGTAATTGACATTCAAATGTCAGCAGACGTTAAGCAACTTTCAGAAGTTGTTGTAGTAGGATATGGTACTACTTTAAAGAAAGAATTCTCTGGATCTTCTGTATCTGTGAGTTCTAAGCAAATTGAAAAATTACCTATTAACAGTGCGGACCAAGCTTTACAAGGTTTAGCGGCTGGTGTTCAAGTAACATCTGCTTCAGGTACTCCTGGTGGAGGTATCAGTGTGCGTGTAAGAGGTCAAACTTCTATTTCTGCAAGTAATGATCCATTATATGTAATTGATGGTGTTCCTGTTGTGAGTGGAAACTTACAGCAAACAGGTTTTGGTGGACAAGGTGGAAATGCTTTGGCTGGTCTTAACCCAAATGACATCCAATCTATTGAAGTATTGAAAGATGCATCTAGTACAGCTATTTATGGCGCTAGGGCAGCTAATGGTGTTGTGCTTATTACTACTAAGAGAGGTAACACAGGAAAATCTCAGATTAACGCTGGTTATATGAGAGGTGTGGCTGAGCCAACTAAAATTATAGACCAGTTAAATGCTGATCAGTGGGAAACTATAATGAACGAAGCAAGACTTAATGATGGACTTGCTCCAATAGATTATGATTCTAGAGCTAATGCAGATGTTGATACAGATTGGTTAGATGCAATCTTCAGAACAGCTACAATAGAGCAATTCAACTTAAGTATGAGTGGTGGAGATGATAAAACAAGATACTTTGCTTCTGGAAGTTACAGAAATGAGGAAGGTACTATCATTGGTTCTGAATATGAAAGAGCTACTGCAAGATTAAACCTAGATCATACTGCCACTGAGAAATTCAGTTTTGGAACATCAATTGGTCTTTCTATGGATAGAAACCAGAGAATCCAAAGTGATAATAATATTTACGGTGTTTTATCAACAGCTTTGTTAACTGCACCAAATATTCCTATTTATGTAAGGGATGGAGATGGTAATCCTACAGATGAATTTAGTGATGAGCCTCCTTTCTCTAACCCAGTTAGATCTGCTACATTGCCAAGATTTGATAACAAAACAAGAAAAATTGTTGCAAACAACTACATGAAGTATGAAATCATACCGGGTGTTGTTGCACAAGTAGATGGTTCTTTAGACTGGACGCAATTAACTGAAGATGCTTATGTACCAGCTCAAACTTTCCAAGGTGGAGGTGTAGGAAATGGTTACTTTAACACAAGAGAAGTATCAGTTACAGTAGTTGAACCAACTTTAAGAATTAACAAGACGCTAAGCAACGACCACAATATCAATGCTGTGGTTGGAGGAACTTGGCAAAATACTGTTGATTTCAGAAACAGCGTTGCTGGAAATGGATTCTCTAGAGAATCATTAACTTACCTAGCTTCTGCGGCAAATATTACTTCTGGATCTTCATTTAGAGTTGATTATTCATTTGCATCTGTATTCGGTCGTTTAGCATATAGCTATAAGCAAAAGTACCTTGCCACTGCTACAGTAAGACGTGATGGTTCTTCTTGATTCGGACCTGACAACAGATTTGGTCTTTTCTACGCATTCTCATTAGGATGGAACTTCTCAGACGAAGCGTTCTTAGATGGTGCTGATTGGTTATCATTAGGTAAATTGAGAGCTAGTTATGGTAAAACAGGTAATGACAGAATTGGTAACTTTACTTACTTAGGAACATGGACTGGTGGTGCTAATTATTTAGATCAACCAGCTTCTTCTCCTACAAGAATTGCTAACAATGAATTGAAGTGGGAAGAAACTGTAACATTAGATGTAGGACTTGAATTAGCTTTATTTGATAACAGATTGAATATTAATGCTGGTTATTTCAAAGGAAATACAACTGACTTATTATATGCTAATCCTATTCCAGAATCTACCGGATTTGCAAGTGTACAGGGTAACATTGGTGAAATTGAAAACTCTGGAATTGAATTGGATTTGAATTCTGTAAACGTTAATACTGCTAGTGGATTCAAATGGGCAACAACTTTTAACGTTTCTTTCTTGAGAAATGAGGTTGTTTCTTTACTTGATCCTGAGCCAATTTTGCAAGGTTTTGCT
>CAYGNU010000225.1:0-7235 GCA_964351175.1 uncultured Roseivirgaceae bacterium
CAACAATTTTTAATTTAACACCATCGCTATTTAAAGTATCTTGCTGCTGAATGATTTTAACGTCAGCATTCAAAAAACCTTTTTCGATATAATGATTTTTTACGGTGATTTCAGTATTTCGGATGATAGCATCGGAAAGGATACGGCCTCGAATCAGGTTTAAATCTTCTCTTATTTGAGATTCTTGTGATCTGTTTACCCCTTCAAAAGTAAAACCAGTGAGCCTCGGTCGTTCTGAAAGTTCGATATTTAGATAAATTTTATCCTCTTCAATTTTGTCTATAGAAATGGCTACATCACCGACTAAACCATGTTTCCATAATTTCTTTATGGCTCCACTGATTTCGTCACCTGGTATACTGACATTGTCACCTATTTTCAGTCCAGACAGTGATATTAAAGCATTTTTATCCAACACCTTTAAACCAGAAACTTCAATTCCAGCTATAACATATTGTTGTGGAGTTGAATAATTTAACCCACTCTGTTCTTCCTCCTGAGTATTTCTTTTTCTAAATTGACCATTAACATCAATTACGAATAAACACAATACCAACAAAAACAATACTTTTTTCATCAATCAAGAATTCACTTGTTCACTTATTCTACCAAACCTTCTCTCTCTATTTTGATAAGATTCAATTGCTTCATGCAAATCAACCTTTCTAAAGTCAGGCCATAATTTTGGCGTAATATAAATCTCTGTGTACGCCAGTTGCCATAACAAAAAATTACTCACACGCATTTCTCCACTGGTCCTGATCAATAATTCAGGATCAGGAATATCCTTTGACATGAGGAATGAACGAAAAACATCATTATCTATTTCCTCAGGACTAATCTCATTTTTCGCTGCAGCTGCTGCAATTTTTTTTACTGCATCAATTATTTCCCATCTTCCACTGTAGCTTAAAGCCAAGGTTAATGTCAATCCTGTATTAGCTTTGGTATGATCCATAGCCTCTTGCAATTCATTCTGACAATTCATTGGTAAAGTATGCAATTCACCAATTGCATTTAATTTAACATTGTTCTTCTGCAGCGTCTTGATTTCATTTTTTATGGTACTAACCAATAACTGCATTAACCCCTTTACCTCAATTTGTGGCCTCGACCAATTCTCAGTAGAAAATGCATATAAGGTCAAATATTGAATCCCTAACTCAGCACTACCTTCGGTTACGTCACGGACTGCATTTATGGCATTTTTGTGCCCAAAAATTCGTGCTGCCCCCTTACCTTTTGCCCATCGTCCATTGCCGTCCATTATTACGGCTATGTGCTTTGGAAGGTTTTTAGAATCTATATGTAAGTCTTCAATATTCACAAGGGTGCAAAATTAACCTTTTTAAGGGAAAAAAGGTACAGAAAGCAATTTCTATCGTCTGTAATTTTTCTTATATGGACTAGTAGGACAAGGAATTGTATAAAACGAATAGGTCATAGACAGTCCAATAAAGAAATAATGGTCATTATCAAAACGATTGCCATACTGGTAGTCTTTGATTACAACGTCCCCAGGCCCAACATTATCCAAATAATCAAAAAATGTTTTCCTCGCTCCAAACTCTAAACCTAAATACCATTTTGGATTTAAAACATATTTAAAGCCAAAACCAAAAGGTATTGATGGTTGAATATTACTATATTCTTCTGGCTTATCAGCCATACCACTGACACCGAAAATAGCTAGTCCTCCAAACAGATATGGGGTCCATCTTATTATTGAATTTTCCTGTCGCCAGTTTAAGAAATGATACTCAAACACTGTAGAAGCCTCCATTAAAAAGATATTAAAGCTTGCATCTCTAACCTCACCAAAAGCGTCAATAGTTGTTTTTGCATCGCTCCCACTCAATTTACCAGCCGTTAATCCAACTCTAAAACTCACTTCCTTGTTGAGGTTGGTTCTGAAAAAAGCATTGGCCCCAGGTTGGATAGAATTTAAATTTATGCCTCTCGATAAATCTCCGATATATTTAAACCCTCCTATTCCAAACCCGACTTCAGTCTCTTGCCCATAAACATGGATAGACTGACAGAAGATTATTAAAAGCAAAAAAGGAAAACCAATAAATGACCTTCCTTTAATTTTTTTGTACATCGAATTAAAAATCATCTAAATTTCGCTCTGGTGAAGGTAGCTCCTATAATGTATGCCACTCTAATCGTTGTAACGAAATAAACATCATTATCGTCTTTACCACCTCTTATATTATACTGGTTTTCAGTTCCAAAACCATCAAAAATACCATCGCCATTACGATCAAAAGCTGTGGCATTAATTGCTTCAAAATTTCGTGGACTACCGCTAACCGCAGCATTAGCCTCACCACTTCTATCGGCAAGATATCTTGCCAAATCGCTATTCAACTTACTTGGATCAACATAATTTTGACTTACATCATCTAGATAATCAGTGAATGTATAACGAATGCCGAACTCAACTGATAGGTCAAACACTTGATTTAACCTATATCTACCACCAATTCCAAAAGGAATAGCCAGTTGCATTTTTTTATACGGCTTAATCCCAGAATTTACATCTGTATCATCTAATGTAGAATATTGTCCCTCTGTTCCTAAAGGTTCTAAGTCTACCCACGTGCCGGCCTCTGGTAACCCACTATCTTCTCCAAGATAAGCCTGTGGGTTATGAAGAAAGGCGGTGATACCAATATAAGCATAAGGTGTAAATTGAACTCTACTAATATATGATGCTTCATTTTTAAACAAATCAAAAACACCAACAACTGTTAATTCCTTTATTCTATTTCTGAATTGCAGATTCCTTACATATCTAAATCTTGCATTTTCATCTGTAGCATCAGCAGATTCAAAATCATCCCCTTTAATTGTACCATATAAAAATGATGCTTTCAATGTATACCTAGGCCCAAATCTGTGTGCAAAGTCAATCCCAAAACCAGGGCGAGTAAATGCAATGTCCGTACTTAAGGCCCCTGATTTTGGAGAAAGGTCCCCAAAATAATTTAAGGCATTTAGTGTTATACCAATTGAATTGTACTTTTTATCTTTTGAGAAATTATTTTTCTTTCCTTTAAAAGAAGACATCCTCTTATTGTTCTTTCTTATCTGTTTTTTCTTTATCTGAGCAAATGCACTTTCATTTATTCCAAAAAGGAAAATGAAGAGACCGAAAATGAGTATGTTCCGAGTAAATTTCATAAGAAAGCCAATAACACTTAAACTTAACTTCTAATTAAACAGTAAAAGTAAACATATTATAATTAAACATAAAATTAATTTCTTACGTCAAGTCCCCAATTTAGTTTCTGCCTCAGTGTTTTGAAATAGTTATTATCTCTAAGTTGAATCAACTTAACCTTAAAGTCAGCTTTTTGAACATTGAATTTCACACTATCATCGACTGTTGTGATACGGCTATCAAGTGATACAAGATAATTCTTGCTTCTCCCTTCAATTGTAAAGGATAATTTGGAATTGTCTGGAACGATTATAGGACGCACCGTTAAATTATGAGGACTTACAGGGGTAAGAATAAAATTTTCCGAATGAGGTAACACTAAAGGTCCTCCACAACTAATGCTATACCCTGTTGAACCAGTCGGTGTAGAAACTATCAATCCATCTGCCCAATAGGCATTAAGAAATTCACTATCAATAAAGGCGTTAACCACAATCATAGAAGAAGTATCCTTTTTAAGAATTGCAAAATCATTTAAGGCAAAATTATACCCATTAAATAGCTTATCATCCGTTTTCAGTTCTATTAGTGATCTTTCATCAAACTTATAATTTTGCTCAAATAACTCTTCCAAAGAATCTTCAATATTCTCTTTTGATGTAGTTGCTAAAAACCCTAAACGGCCAGTATTAATGCCTAATAATGGGACGCTTTTATTTCCAACATGGGTCACAGCATCAAGTAAAGTGCCATCGCCACCTAAAGTAATCAATACATCAAGTGAACTTAAATCATCACCTTTTGAATATACATTGAAGTTATTCGAATTGAGTTTGTGCTTTTTTAAAATTTTGCTAAAGTGATCCGAAACAACAATATCAGTGCTATTGGAAGAAAGAATTTCTAAAACATTTTTAATGAGTTGTAATGTTTCGGACCCGAATTGTTTACCGTGAATACCAACTTTCATATTGAAATTAGATATCCAAGTATCTTAAAAGTAAATCCAAACGATCTTTTTGACCTTCTTCAATCTTAGTCTCCTGAAATCTCGCAATTATTTTATACTCAAACCGATCAAAAGTGGCAATAATAGATGTTAAATCTAGTTTATTGATCTTTAGTGTAACTCTTAATTTTGAGCTGTCAAGCTCGTCCTCTTTTATACTACTACTCAGTATTTTGGCATTATTCTCCTCTATGAGCCGACTAATTTCCGCCATGGAATAATCGATTTGAGACATAGAAAGCACAAGAATACTACCGGGCATCTGAACTGCCGCTGATTGAGCAAAAGCTGTAACCGTATCTTGTACTGAGATAACACCAATGTACTTAAGCTCATCATCTAAAACGCCAACCATCTTTGCATCATTTTCAGCTGCAATCTTCAAAACGTCATAGAAATGGGTATTTCTATTCACAGAGCAATTTTCATTTTGTAACTCAAAGTCTCCGACAAGCTTATCCACATCATTGACATCTAATATCATGTCCTCCGTTAAAACTCCTTTAAAGAGCTCATTATCAACCACAGGCAATTCATTTGATCGCAATTCCTCCATCCATAACATCGCCTTATGCGCATCGTCTTTTAACTTTAAGGGTGGGATCATATGGTTAATTAATTCATCAGCTGTCATCTCCATGTACTTCTAAAAATTTACTTAAAATTTTATTAAACCTTTCTGGATGCTCCATCATAGGTGCATGACAGCAATTATCAACAAACTCCAATTGTGAATTTGGTATCAGTTTATTGAATTCGTGGCCAACATGCGGTGGTGTAATAGTGTCATTAAGACCCCAAACCAGCAATGTTGGTTGCTTTATTCTAGGTATTTCCTTTGCCATATTATGGCGCTGTGCAGACTTTGCAATGGCCACAATTCTTAAACACTTAGGAATACTTTTAGTTGTTTCAAAAACTTCATCAACAAGCTCTTTAGTAGCAGTTGAAGGATCGTAAAAAGTATACTCTACTCTTTCTTTTATATACTCATAGCTTCCTCGTTTCGGAAATGATCCTCCCATCGAGTTTTCGAAAAGTCCTGAACTTCCTGTTAATACTAAACTTCTAACCTTACTCGGATTAGCAAGTGTATACATCAAAGCAACATGACCACCCAACGAATTACCGATGAGTGTCATATTCTCAAATTTCTTCAATTCTATAAAATTCTCTACAAACTCCTGCAGTCCTTCTAACCCTGCCTGACGTATTGGCATTTCATAAATAGGCAATAAAGGAATAACAACACGATATTTCTCTTTGAAATTATTTACAACCTCTTCCCAATTACTCAATGCACCAAACAATCCATGAAGGAGTAATAACACTTCTCCAGAACCTTCATCTATGTATTTAAATTCCTTTTCTTCCTTTATAGCTAAAGACATTTTCAAAATTTTAGTTGATACAAAGTAAGCAAAAATGCTGAATTATACTTCTAACTTATTATAATCTACCCAATTTTTGAGTATTGTTAATCCATGCTCAGTTAATGCAGCTTCAGGATGAAATTGTAGCCCCCAAATTGGTAGTTTATTATGTTTTAAAGCCATGATTTGACCATTATTAGCCGTAGCTATTACATTCAGATTTGAATTAGGCTTGCTATCTAATATAAGTGAGTTATACTGAACTGCATTAAAACAACTTGGTACACCCTTAAAAATTTCATCCCCTAAGTGACTTACTGAAGTAATTTTCCCATGCCTGGGTTGCGGTGCTTTTACAAGATTCATTCCATAATATTCTCCAATGGCTTGATGCCCAAGACAAATTCCCAAAACAGGTACTTTCCCAATATACTCGTCTAACACGTTCATTAGGCAGCCAGCTTTGGAGGGAACCTCGGGCCCAGGCGAAATAATTAAAGCCGATGGCTCCAAACTATTAATTTGATTAATGGAAACGTCATTTCTTACAATGTCGCATTTAACTCCAAGCTGCAAAAAATAATCTACTAGATTAAAAGTGAAGGAATCAAAATTATCAAGAAGAAGTACTCCCACTTAGTAGTTTTTGAATATGGTCAAATAAATCATTTGTATATGGAACTACTGCCGAAAGGTATTCAACAACCGTAGGGGCAAAAGATAGTATTGGCTCATATAGTACTGAATCTTCTACCCATTCGTCTGAAAAATTTATACCGAATGATGTTGTTAACCATAGTATCACACTTATACCAAAGGCCCACTTCACAACTGATAAAAGTGATCCAGCAAGATTATCCACTGTTCCTAATAAGGTAAGGTCAAGAACTTTCTTAAAGGCCTTACCTATCAAATTGGTTAGTAAAATGATTCCTATAAATATTGCTATAAACGAAATATAAGGAAGAAGGTCTCCACTAATATCAAAATATTGGTCTATTAAATCCATGCCCCAATGCATTAACTTAAACCCACCAATTATTGCTAACACAAAAGATACAATGGCAACTATTTCCAGCACAAATCCTTTCTTGAAACCTCTATATGCACCAAAAAGCAGCGGTGCCAGAATAATAATATCGAGTGTACTCACACCTAGTTAGAAAGTAATCTTTTTACAATTTCCGAAATTTTCTTACCATCAGCTGTTCCAGACATCTCTTTAGTTGCGCTGCCCATAACCTTACCCATATCTTGAGGTCCAGAAGCTCCCACTTTATCAATAATATTTTTTACAACCTGCTCGATTTCATCGTCAGAAAGTTGTTTTGGTAAATATCTGTTGATAACTTCTAATTCGAAAAGCTCCTTACTAGCCAGATCTTCACGGCCCTCTTTGGTATAAATATCAGCTGAGTCTTTTCTCTGTTTAGCTTGCTTAGCCAACAATTTCATCTCTGGATCACTTTCCAAACCTTCACCTGCTCCCTTTTCCGTTTCCACCAATAATATGGCTGATTTAATGGCTCTAAGTGCTGTAAGCTCTTCCTTTCTCTTCTGAAGCATTGCTTGTTTGATGTCACCGTCAATTTGTTGCTTAAGACTCATATAATTTGAATTTTGTTAATTATCAATTCGTTTACTATGTACTAAATCGGTATCAAATTTAAAAAATTTAAAAATG
>CAYGNU010000226.1:0-7215 GCA_964351175.1 uncultured Roseivirgaceae bacterium
TACAGCTCCAGAAAGATTTCTTCCTGGGCCTAAAATCACAGGGGTTGACCTAAAGGCGTCTACTTAATTGCTTACATAAATATCTCTTCCCCCATAACCCTCAGGAAGGTCAGAAGAAAAGAACAACTGTTTGCCATCAGAACTCATAGAAGGCTCAGAAAGCGAGTAATTTGGATTATTATGAGTAAAAGGGATCCAAATTTCCCAACCTTTCTTGGTAAGAGAAGCAAAGTATAGTTGAAGTGGGTAATTTCCAGCTGCATTTTCATCCTTGCCAGATATTGCAACAACCATTCTTTTATTATTTTCATAAAAATCTAATGACCCCGTATGAAAACCATTATCTAAGTCTGTAGCAAATGGATCTGAATCATCATAAATCAAGGCGTTTTCGCTAAAAGGATCGGGCTTCGTATTCACATAATACAAATGATAAAAAGAGGCGTTAGATTTTGTATCCTTTTTCTGAACCATTGCTACTGGTTGCTTATTAGAGGCATAAACTACCCCATTTTTATAAGGTAAAGCAATCAACTCGCTATTGTCAGTATTTAATGAAATATAGCGCACTGCATTTTTTATAGAATCTTCAAAGAGATAGGATATGTTGTTCATACGCCAAATTCTACCCGCCAATTTTTCACTTTGGCTGTCTTCAGCATAGCAAAGAGCATATACTTCCGCTGATTTCTCATAATCACCTGTTGCGGTTAAAGCCTCAGCATAATAAAACTGGTCTGTAGAAGACAGCTTATCTACCTTCATAAATTTTTGATAACTATCTACTGCCTTTGCATAATCATGCGTGAAATAATAACAGCGCGCTAACCTAAGTTCAATATTTTGTGGAGCAGATTTCTTTTTCACTACTGATTCATATAAAAGTAATGCACTTTTATAGTTGCCACTGACATAATAATCATCAGCAGTCTGTAACTCTTTCTTAAACAAACTAAATACAGATTCTTGAGCCATTGAGTTATAAGAACCAAGGCACATTAGGCAAGCAAGCAATAAATGCACTGAAACCTTGGCTAAGGAAAAATTTATTTGTTTAAGGAATTGCTTCATCTTGGAGAAACTACATTGCTGTTCTTAAATTTAAACAAATATCTGAGCATCAGTTCATTGGATGCTTTTGCAAAATCTGCTACCGAACCTATTGGGTTATCATAGGCATAGCCAATTTGAAATTGAGGTGTTAGGTTCAATCGTACTAAAAAATCTACAGATTCATCTTTTCTATAAGAAACACCAAATGATATGACTTGTTGAATAGTGGTATTTAAATTAATATCATAAGAGAGTGGTGTTCCAGCATAATACTTAACCAGAAAACTTGGCGTAAGGTCTACATTCCGGCTAATTGGAATAATCAATTTACTAAAAACAAGGTGACTAAAATTATCTGAATTCACATTGAGTGTGTCGCCCAAAATATAATCTCTCGGTAGTATTTCAGAAGCTGAATAGCCCATATGGAATTTTTTACTTCGGAAGTAAAGCCCAAAGCTTGCATCAAAATAGGTTTCGTTATAAGCGTTAATAGATGCCGAAGGATCATTAATATTTCCTTGTACTGCCTGATAATCAGACTGTCTGTTAAAAACACCAGCCTGCATCCCAAAAGAAAGGTAACTATTTTTGCCAGTAGGTAAATGATAGGCAAAATTAGCCGCAGCGTTCAGGTTCTTGTGTATACCAATAGACTCTCTATGGATAATAATACCTGTACCAAATTGTTTTTTCTTGAATAAGGTGTGTCCTGAGAAGGTTTGTGATTCAGGAGCACCATCTATGCCATTCCACTGATCACGATGCACGAGAGTAAGACTCAGTGCCTCATCTGCTCCTACATAAGCTGGATTAATCAACGAGCCATCATACATGTACTGTGTGTACTGCACATTTTGCTGAGCCATCAATGAATGTGAGCATACAAGCAAACCACAAAGGGTTATTATAAGAGTAATATGGCCTCTATTAACGCTCATTGTACTAATTCTATGAAGCCCTGTTTTTTCTGAGTTGATGAATTGGTTTTAACCAAAATATAATAGAAGTAAGTACCTGTCGGCACTATTTTACCATTTTGATTACTACCATCCCATACAATTCTTTGATTGTCATAACCAGATTGTTTGAAGATTTCACTCCCCCATCGATCAACTATAACCACCTCATTATCAGGAAAATTCTCTAACCCATTTAATAGCCATATGTCATTATTACCATCATTATTAGGAGTAAGAAGCTTTGGAATATCAAACTCGATATCTCTAATTCTAACAGTTACATTAAAAGAACAAGTAACTGTAGTCTGAAATTCATCAGTAAATTCATAAGTCACTAATGTAGTTCCAACTTCAAAAGTATCACCAGATTGATGTGATTGACTTTTAACCACCTCAGAACAGCTACTTACCGCACTTGGCTCCGTCCAGGTCACTGCTACAGTGCCACTATCGTCAGTTTCTACTGCTATATCCTCTGGGCAGTCTGATAATGCCAAAGCATCAGGATTAACAACGTTTACATTGAATGAGCATTGACTTTCATTGCCTACTTCGTCAATAAAAGTGTAAGTGACCAAAGTGCTTCCAAGCTGGAATATATCTCCAGATGAAAAATTTGAAGTTGATGACACATTACCACAGTTATCATTCGCTAATATTTCATCCCAAATTACAATAGCCTCGCAAGCCGTTGTCGATATTTCTATATCAGCAGCACAGTTGGTTATTTCAGGTCCTGTAACATCGACAACTGTTACATTAAATGTGCAATTAGTGCTATTACCCGCTTCGTCAGTTGCAGTATAAGTTACAATTGTAGTACCAAATGCAAAGGTATCACCCGAACTATGGCTCTTCGTTATTGTAAGGTTACTATCACAGTTGTCTGAAGCAGTTGGTGTTGCCCATGACACGATAGCACTACAAGTATCATCTGCTGTAATTTCAATATCAGATGGGCAGTCTCTAAATACAGGATTCGTTTGATCAATAACAATTACATTAAAAGAGCATGTCACATTATTACCAGCTTGATCTAGAGCAGTATAAATCACCTCAGTAGTTCCAAGTGGAAATGTATCACCAGAGCTAAAATCAACGTTTGGAATTATATCTGATGTACAATTATCTGAAACAATAGGAATAGACCAAGTTGCTATCCCACCACATTCTGCATCAGCTACTACAGTAATATCTGTTGGACAGGAATTGAAAACTGGCGGAGCCTCATCTGTCACAGTTATATCAAAAGAACAACTAACTTCATTTCCAGCATCATCTGTAGCAGTTACAGTTACGGTAGTAGTACCGACAGGAAATGAATTACCCGATGCGTGAGAGCTGGTAATAGAAAGTGTAGCATCACAGCTATCGCTAAACGTTGGGTCAGACCAAGTAGCAGTGGCTGTACAAGTACCAGTGGCTACTAAGCTGATATCATCTGGACAACTATCTATGCTAGGGGCTGTACCATCAACAACAGTGATATTGAATGATTTGATATTATCATTTCCTTGATCATCAGTAGCTGTGTACATTACTTGAGTTACACCTAGATCAAAGGTGCTTCCTGGAGCATGTGATTCACTGATATTGATATTACCTGCACTGCTGCAGTTATCAGTGGCCAAGACTGTTGGCCAAGACACTGTAGCCTGACAACTAATGGCGTTAGCCGTTACAGTTCTATTATTAGGAAGATTTGTAAATTCAGGAGCGGTTTGATCTTCCACAGTTACATTAAAAGAGTAAGTGGCAGGATTTCCAGCTTCATCTTGAGCTGAGTAAGTAACCATTGTAGTACCTAATGGAAAAGTATCACCTGGTGAAATCGGGCTCGTTGGGACAATGCCTGTGGTACAGTTATCCAAAGCAGTGGGAACCGACCAATTGACCACCGCCTCGCAATTGTTGTTGGCAGCTGCTGTAATATTACCTGGCGTGACATCAAATGTTGGGGCTATGTTATCAACTACAGTAATAGTAAAAGTTTCAAAGTCGTCAAGTATTGTCCCATTTCTTAAAGCAACGTATGTTACCGTTGTCTCACCTACTGGGAAGTTATCACCACTATTTAAATCTGTCTGTGGAGAAGTTGAGTAGGCTAAAATAACATTGCCACCACAATCTGATGGAGGTACCCATAACGCAGTTCTATTGCAAGAAGCACCTACTGTAATACTTTGATTTGAAGGCAAGTCAAAAAATTGATATTTAACCGTTACATCAAATGAACATATTGAAATATCACCCAATGCGTCAGTAAAAGTATATGTTACTGTTGTCGTACCAACCCCAAAGTTCGACCCTGGATCATGTGATCTTGTAGAAGATACCGCTCCAACTGCTAATGGTTCCGTCCAGGTAACTGATTTAGTACAACTATTTGTTATAGTTTGTGTAATATCAGATGGACAACCGGTTATAACTGGCGCAGCATAACTTATGGCAGCAGCCATAAGACTAATAACACCTAAAAGTAAAAGTGACCAAAAATGCTTGCTCATCACACTCTAAAAAATAAACAGAGTAAATACTAAAAAATCAAAAATGAAGCATATACAAACCGTTAAACTAAAGAAAATCTACGTCATATAGAAGTATTTTTTATAATCAATAGATGTTTAATTCATTTAATTAAAGCAATCTTTAAAATACTTAGCCTTAATTCCAATGACATACTGATTATCTTTACATTCAGATTCACGGTTGAAACATGAATTAAAGGGTGAGAAAGTTTGAGTAATTGTCCATAATAAAAGTTTTGGTCACGTGACTCTGATCTCGTTCTAAGTGCCTTTGACAATACCGGGAACATAACATCTCTGTACCAAAATAAACAACATACAATTTTATGCAGTACTCTGGTCTGTCCGCAAATAGTATATATGTAAACTTTCGAAATTCTAGACAAGAACTAACCTCCTACCTCCCACGCTAATCAATAGTAATGCAGCAGTAGAACATAATGCCATAACAACAGCCATTGGCATAGCACTGTCAGATTGTAGCACACTCACCAATGCTGAAGCAATAGCTCCAATAGCCATTTGAAGAGAACCCATCAGAGCAGATGCATTACCAGCAGTATGCCCTAAAGTGGCCAATGAAAGCGCTGAAGCATTTGGGAAAATAAACCCGAGGAAAAAGAGGTAAGTAAATATCAAGGATGCAGTTAGATACAATCCTGAGAGGTCTAAATAAGTAACTATCAAAAGACTAATACCTATGAACGACTGCGCCATCAAACTAAATAGAATAATACGCTCACTAGGAAGTTTTTTAAGCAAGAGCCTATTAAACTGACTAGCACTGATAAGTCCTGCAGCAATTATGGCAAAAATTAATCCATATTCCTTCTCAGAGACATTGAACAATTGCATAAACAAATAGGGAGATCCACTCAAATAGGCATATAAACCTGCATAGGCAATACCACCAGTAAAAGCAAAAACTAGAAACTGACGGTCTTTAAATATGTCAATGTAATTTCTTAATATTTTTCTTGGTCTTAATGAATAATTAGCATCTGCTTTTTTACTTTCCGGCAACATAAAAATGGTACTGATCAAGACCATTATGGCTAAAATAACCAGCACAATAAAGACAGATCGCCACCCTAAACTTGCCGTCAAATATCCTCCAGCTGTTGGGGCAATGATTGGAGAAACCGCAATGACCATCATCAACATCGAGAAGACTTTCGCCATTTCTTTCGTATCAAACAAGTCACGAACTATCGCCCTAGATGAAACCATACCGGAACAAGAACCTAATGCCTGAAAAAATCTAAATACTATCAAAGCTTCAACAGAAGTACTTAACGCACAACCCACTGAAGCCAAAATGTACAGTGCTAATCCAAAATAAACAGGCTTTTTCCTGCCAAAGCGCTCTAGCATTGGGCCGTAAAACAATTGCCCAACGGCAAGGCCAATGAAAAAGCTAGATAGAGACAGAGATATGTGATTGATATCTGTCTTTAACCCTACCGAAATTTCCTCGAAAGCAGGCAAATACATATCAATAGACAAAGGCCCTATTGTGGTTAATGAACCAAGAATTAGAATTAAAAGGAACCTATTGTTTTTTGTGTCAATTGCCATGGCTATATCAAATGCTTTAGCATCTCTAAAAATGAAGTGGCAAATGTAGAGTTTTGTTATTGATACTATTCAGTAATAAGAAGTTGAAGTATTGGGTTTTATATAAATGGCACAATCAACCAAAATTATAAAATCATACAGAAACAAAAGGCCTGATGTTATTGACATCAGACCTTATGATCTTCTGTGTGATGCCTAATTATAAAAAGGGTTAACATCCAATGGCGCAACTTCCTGATGTGTTCCACCAAATCGGAAGCTCAAACCTATATTAACCAAGTAGTCTGCAAAATCTGCATCTCCATGTCGGTAAACACCTGTTTCTTTAGTACGTACTTTGTCTTCATAACTCTGAATTCTGTTTCTGTATAGCGCTATCGGCACACTTGAAAACAAAGACCAATTCTTAATTGAATAGCCAGCGCCCGGCTCTAGAGAAATGGCATAACCTGGCCTTCTGTAACCTTCATCTCCACCTATTAAATCTTTGGCAGGAACACCTTCTGCTCTACCTCCAAGGTATAGACTAAACCCCTTCATGGTGGCGTAATATCCACCTACCTGAATCGCAAACTGATCTGGTACTGAAAATTCGCTATTTCCATTTCTAGTCAAAACACCATTGGTTTCTTCAACATTAAATAGATAATATACTGAAGTATTAATGCCGAAACGATGGTTTAACTTTTGGTATCCTTGAATATCCAAAGCCAAGCCTGTGCCTCCATCACCGAGCTGAATAGACTGATCAACAACACTTTTAATGTTCTGATCTTTATTGTCACCTTGATTGTAAAAGGTGTCCTTATAATCATAGTTGCCTGATGGTAGTTTAAGACCCAAGCCTAAGGAATAGTTAAAGTCATGCTTACCGGGCTCCCATAGCCAAAACCCTGCTCCTATTCGGATATCACCAATGCCGCTTGATGATGTAGAATGTCTCTCTCCCAATCCATTAGGGGGATTTCCGCCATGCTCATACATAGATGATCTGTCATGGCGGGCATAAGGTAAGATAATATTGGCAAACCAACGCTCACTAATACCATATCTTAAAGAGAGGTCTACAAAACTAGATTTATTAATTACCTCTG
>CAYGNU010000227.1:0-7192 GCA_964351175.1 uncultured Roseivirgaceae bacterium
AAAAATTTTTACATCCCCAAAAGTCTTAACGAAGAGTATTCGATTCTATTAAACCTTTATACACTTCAATATTATGACGCTGCGATCTGGTCTGCAGAAGACTCATGTTATATGGAGACAGTAAAAAAATACTTCTCTTACAGAAATGAACAAGACTTATTGTCGTTAATAAAAAAAGCACAATAATGAGAACACCGGGAATCATATTTACGCTACTGCTTATGCTGTTTTCTTCCTTTGTGTTTGCAGACCTTATTCTCAAATACGATGTCTTGGTAGAGAAGGAAAATCCGTTGGTAGAGCAATCTCAAGTACTCCCCCAGAGCGTTACACTTTATATTAATGATCAATATGCTGTATATAAAGAGACAGGGTATAATTTAGTCCCATTTAAAAGAGTCTTTGATCGCAAAAATGGTCAGTTCATGCTCTGTACACAAAATGGTGATAAAAAAGTCTCCTATAGGTATGAGTGGAGCAAATACCTGTTTGAAGTGGATACTTCAACCGTGCAGGTACTAGGTTATCCGAGTCAAAAGGCAATTTCAAAATCTACGGATAAAGTTATTGAGGTTTATTTCTCCGATCCTTATGGAGTCCATTTTTTTCATTTTGGAGATATAAAGGGACTTCCAATAATGTATACCATAAGCAACGAACATTTTGGAAAGGTAATTTATAAGCTTTCATCACTTAACGTTGATGAAGTGCCTGCAAGTATATTTGATACTGATTCATACACATTACAGTATAGAGACGATCTGGAGCAGAATGAGAACGAATCAAAATCAGGGCTAATTGGAAAAGAAGCGCCTACTATCAAATTTAAAGCATTAGAAAGTAAGAATAGAGAAATCTATGACTGGAAAGGAAAAATAACAATAATTAACTTTTGGTTTATAGCATGCCCTCCATGCATCAAAGAAATTCCCCTATTAAACCAATTCGTAGATAAATATAAAAACAACCCTAACATCCGCTTTTTGGCAATAACTTTTAATAATAAGGAAGAACTAAAATTCTTCAGGGATAAATTTCAATTTGATTATGAGATCATACCTTATGGTCGGGACATTATTGATCAATTTCAAATTAAGGGATACCCAAACCATTTATTAGTAAATCCAGATGGAATAATTGTATCTCAAGAAGTAGGAAACAATCCATTCGTGGCTGAAAATTTTAGTAAGTTGATTGAAGATATGCTTTTAGAAAAACCTTAAAAGGAATGAAACCAATAGTAGCCATTTTCAAAAGATTAAAGATTACTTTTTCCGTTACCATGTTTGTTTTTTCCTGCAATTCTGAAATCAATCAAAACCCTTTAAAGGAAGCAACCATTACCTTAAGTGAGTTAAATGGGAGGCCTCTAAGTGAAGCAATTCAAGAACTCTCCGAAATTCATTCACTCAACATTAGAAGAGACACTAACAATTGGAAAATTTATCCCCCTATGTCCGGATGGGATTATAACATAGATCTATTGCTTGAATTTACCCTTCCACGAGAGGTCTCAACAATTAAAGATTTACAAGTTCTTAATTTAACAGGACTATGGATTACTTCTTTACCTGATGATTTTTCTGAATTGGAGAATCTAGATTCATTATTTTTAGCTATGAACGGACTTAAAATAGATAATGAAATTAATAAGCTTAAGAAGCTACAAAATTTGAGATACCTATCTATTTTTGGTAATCGACTTGATACGCTTCAAATTAGAGCTTGGCAAAAAGAAAACCCAGCATTGGAGATAAAATATACATTTTAAGTCGCTCTTATTATTATTCAAACACAACAGCTCGAAACAATTCATGTTTCTTTGAGTTATTTTTTAATAAACGATCATTTAATTGACAATCAAGCGTTAGATTTGATGTTTATTAAATAATATTATTCTTATAAATATTAAACCAAAACCAATATGATGAAAAGACATTTAAGTGTTTTGACGTTCTTCCTTTTCCTACTGATAGGATTCGTTAACGCACAGGAAAAAGAAATCACAGGAAGTTTGAATACCCCGCTTCCAACTGACCCGAATGTTCTTGTCGGGAAACTTGATAATGGAATGACCTACTACATTCGCAAAAATGAAAAGCCTGAAGATAAGGTTGAACTACGTTTAGTGGTGAATGTTGGATCAACAGTTGAAGATGAAAATCAACTTGGCCTGGCTCACTTTTTAGAGCACATGGCTTTCAATGGAACTAAGAATTTCGAGAAGAATGAATTAGTAGATTATTTACAGTCTGTAGGAGTGAAATTTGGTGCTGACCTTAATGCATACACCTCATTTGATGAGACAGTCTATATTCTACCCATACCGTCAGATAATGAAGAAACTTTGGATAAAGGATTATTAGTCTTGGAAGACTGGGCACATAACATCACCCTCTCCGATGAAGAAATAGATAAAGAAAGAGGAGTTGTTATAGAAGAATGGAGATTAGGGCGAGGTGCAGATCAGCGTATGCGTGATGAATGGTTTCCTGTCATGTTCAAAGACTCTAGGTATGCTGATAGGCTACCAATAGGGAAGAAAGAAGTTTTGGAGTCTTTCGATTATGAGACCATCAGAAAATTTTATAAAGACTGGTACCGTCCTGACTTGATGTCCATTGTAGCTGTAGGTGATATTGACCCAGCTGAAATGGAGAAGAAAATTAAAGCCCAGTTTGGCAAAATTAAAAATCCAAAAAATCCTCGTGAAAGAATATTCTATGATGTACCTGATCAGGACAATACAGCTGTAAGTGTGGTGACTGACCCAGAGGCCTCATTCACACAAATTCAATTGATCTACAAGCAAGACAATGAAGACACAAAGACTTTAGATCAGTATAGAAGAGACATCGTCTATAGCCTTTATTCGGGCATGATTACTAAAAGGTTAGATGAACTTAAGCAGTCGCCAGAGCCTCCATTCTTCTTTGCTAGCACAAGTTATGGTAGCATGGTACGTACTAAGAGCAATTACTCCTCTTTTGCCGTAGTTGGTGAAAATGGTGTTGAAAAAGGATTAAGTGCATTAGTAACAGAAAATGAGAGGGTTAAACGCTTTGGTTTCACTGAAGGTGAATTGGAAAGATACAAAGCTGATATGCTTAACCGCATGGAAAAAGGTTTCAAAGAAGCGGACAAAACAGAATCACAAAATTATGCCTCTGAGTACATTAGAAATTTCCTTAGTGATGAACCAATTCCAGGGATCGCTTTTGAATATGATTTTTACAAAAAAGTGTTACCCTCTATCACCGTAGAAGAAATTAATGTTCTTGCCAAAAAATGGATTAGCAACTCTAATAGAGTAGTTGTCATTACAGGTCCTGAGAAAGAAGGTGTTGTTATGCCTACTGAAGAAGAAGTGAAGAAAATACTCTTTAAGGCATCATTAGCTAAAATAACACCTTATGATGATGGCACTGTAGGAGCCGAGTTATTAGAGGAAAAACCGGCAGCAGGTAAAATTACAGCTCGTAAAGAAATAGAAAATGTTGGCGCTACAGAACTAACATTATCAAATGGAGTAAGAGTAGTATTGAAACCAACTGACTTAAAAATGATGAAATTCTGATGAGAGCTTATAGTCCAGGCGGGCAATCTCTTTATCCTGATGCTGATGATAAGAACGCTGGTTTTGCTTCACAAATCATTAATGAAAGTGGTGTAGGTGAATTCACGGTTACTGATTTGCAAAAAATGATGTCTGGAAAAACCGTTAGAGTAAATCCATCCATTGGAGATCTTACCGAAGGCATGAATGGCAACGCAGCTCCTAAAGACCTGGAAACAATGTTGCAAATGGTGTATTTGTACTTTACTAACCCAAGAAAAGATGAAAAGTCATTTGAGTCTTTTAAATCAAAGAATATAATGTTGTTGGGTAACTTGATGTCTAATCCTCAATTTTATTTTGCCGATCAAGTGAGCAAAATTCTTACTCAAAATCATCCAAGAGGTGGAGGTTTTCCAACCCCAGAAGATCTTGAAGCTATTAATTTTGAAAGATCATTTGAGATTTACCAAGATAGATTTGCAGATGCAAGTGATTTCACTTTCGTCTTTGTAGGGAACTTCAATATTGCAGAAATTTCTCCTTTACTTGAAACCTATTTGGGAGGACTACCTTCAACTTCAAGAAAAGAAACCTGGAAAGACCTAGGGGTAAGACCTCCATCTGGAAAAGTTGAAAAGGTGGTGAATAAAGGTACTGACCAAAAGAGTTCAGTGAACATAGTATTTACTGATGAGACCAAATACACTAAAGAAGATAGCTACAACCTAAGAACACTTGGAGAGCTATTGACTATTAAACTGATTGAAATCCTTAGAGAAGAAAAAGGTGGTGTTTATGGCGTAGGCGCATCAGGAAGTATCAGTAAGTATCCTTATGAAAACTACACATTTAGAATTGGCTTTCCATGTGGACCTGAAAATGTTGATGACTTAGTAAAAGCAACTTTTGATGAGATAGAAATAATTAAAAAAGAAGGTGTCTCAACCGAGGATATTAACAAATTAAAAGAAACCCAGAGAAAGGAAAGAAAAGACAACCTAAAGGAAAATCAGTATTGGCTTAACTCTTTGTATGCCTATTATTATAATGAGTACGACTTATCAGGTTATTATGAATACGAAAAGCAAATTGAGAATCTTACATCAAAGGATTTACAAGAAACTGCTAAAAAGTATTTGCCTGCTGACCAATACATCAAAATTGTATTGATGCCAGAAGAAGCAGGAAAATAGTTTAAAATCAATTGATTAAAAAAAGGCCCATTCGCTAGCAAGCGAATGGGCCTTTTCTATATTCTTAACAGTAGTAATTACCCACCGAGTGCTTCTGCACCTCCTACAATCTCCAAAATTTCTTTGGTAATTGCCGCCTGACGTGTTCTGTTATACGTTAATTTCAACTCTTTCAATAGTTCTCCAGCATTATCAGTTGCCTGATTCATGGCTGTCATTCTTGCGCCATGTTCTGCAGCATTAGAATCTAAAATAGCCTTAAACACTTGGATCTTTAGTGACTTAGGAATTAATTCAGAGACTATATCTTCTCTATTAGGCTGGAAGATATAATCTACAGAAAACTCACTGGTTGATTCTGGTGGTAATACTGGTAAAAACTGCTCCACATTCATTATCTGTGTAGCTACGTTTTTAAACTCATTGTATATAAGGTCCACTCTATCATATTCACCTTTCGAAAATCCATTCATGGCAAATTCTGCAGCAGCATCACTTGCTTCAAAAGATACCGGCATAAACATATTCCAGAAATCAGAGATGACATGATAATCTCTTTTTGTGAAATAGTCTAATGCCTTTTTACCCATAGGCATAATATGAACGTTACCACGCTCTGCTTGTGACTTATAATTCTCCTGTATATGCTTAACAGTTGCCTTAAATACATTACTGTTAAAGGCTCCACAAAGACCTTTATCAGAAGTAACAACCATTATTAATACCTTCTCTGCAGTTCTAACTTCAGTGTATTCACTTGAATTTTCACCTTCATTTTGGGCAGAAAGATTTTGAAGTAATCCTGCCAATTTTGCAGCATAAGGTCTCATCTGAGTGATGTTTTCTTGTGCTCTCCTCAGCTTTGCAGCAGCTACCATCTTCATAGCTTTGGTTATCTGCTGTGTTGATGTTACTGACTGTATTCTACTTTTTACTTCTTTTAAACTTGCCATTTAGTGCTATTTAAATAGTGATTTTACACTAAAATCTTAATTTCCGTAATGATTTGAATGCTCTTTTGCTACAGCTGCCAATACATCTGTAACGCTATCTTCCAATTTTCCAGCTTTCAATGAATCCAATGCATCTTTATGCTTAGATCTTAATGTATCAAGGAAGTTTCTTTCAAATTCTTTTACTTTCTCAACTGGCACATTATCCATCATACCTTTAGTAGAAACGTAGATAATAGCTACTTGCTCCTCTACTGGTACTGGAGAAAACTGTGCTTGCTTTAAAATTTCTAGGTTTCTTCTACCTCTCTCAATTGTCAGTTTAGTAGCAGCATCAAGGTCAGAACCGAACTTAGCGAATGCTTCCAATTCACGGAATTGAGCTTGGTCTAGTTTCAAAGTACCTGCTACTTTTTTCATTGATTTGATCTGAGCAGAACCCCCCACACGTGATACAGAAATACCAACATTAATTGCAGGTCTAATACCAGAGTTGAAAAGGTTAGTTTCTAAGAATATCTGTCCGTCTGTAATAGAAATTACGTTAGTTGGGATATACGCTGAAACGTCACCAGCTTGAGTTTCAATGATAGGAAGAGCAGTTAATGAACCTCCTCCTTTAACCATACCTTTTAATGATTCAGGTAAATCATTCATTTGCTCAGCAATTTCCTGACTGGTCGTTATTTTTGCTGCTCTTTCTAATAATCTTGAGTGAAGATAGAATACATCACCAGGATACGCCTCACGACCCGGAGGTCTTCTTAACAATAGAGATACCTCACGGTAAGCTACTGCTTGTTTTGACAAATCATCATAAACTACCAAAGCTGGTCTTCCAGTATCTCTGAAAAACTCTCCTATAGCAGCACCTGTAAATGGAGCAAAGAACTGTAAAGGAGCAGGGTCAGAAGCCGAAGCCGCAACCACAACTGTATAAGCCATAGCGCCAGCCTTTTCTAAAGATGCCACAACGTTAGCTACTGTAGAAGCCTTTTGAGCAATAGCTACATAAATACAGAAAACAGGCTCACCTCTCTCATAAAATTCTTTTTGATTGATGATAGTATCGATAGCAACAGCTGTCTTACCCGTTTGCCTATCACCAATAATCAACTCTCTTTGTCCTCTTCCAATTGGAATCATTGAGTCAATGGCCTTGATACCAGTTTGAAGTGGCTCATTTACTGGCTGTCGATAAATAACACCAGGTGCCTTTCTTTCTAATGGCATTTCGTAAGTTTTACCCTCGATTGGTCCTTTTCCATCAATTGGGTTACCTAAGGTATCAACCACACGGCCAACCATACCTTCACCTACATTGATTGAAGCAATTTTACCAGTTCTCTTTACAGTATCACCTTCTTTAATGCCTTTTGACTCACCGAAAAGTACAGCACCAACGTTGTCTTCTTCAAGGTTTAGTACTAGAGCTTTCAAACCGTTCTCAAACTCCAAAAGCTCACCTGACTGTGCTTTTGATAGTC
>CAYGNU010000228.1:0-7177 GCA_964351175.1 uncultured Roseivirgaceae bacterium
GTTCTTTTCTAATCCTTTTAATAAACAATATTTTAAGACTCTCGCCATAGATATCGTTTGCAAAGTCAAATATATGAACTTCTATGCTTTTGACTTTACCATTTACAGTTGGTCTGTAACCAATATTCAACATACCATTGTAAACATTTCTGTTTGATACTACTTTAACAGCATAAGCTCCATCTGCAGGAATGAGCTTGTGACGAGTCTCTATTTCTAAATTAGCCGTTGGAAATCCTATAATTCTACCTATTTTCTCACCTTTGACCACTCTTCCTATCATTGAATATTCGGAACCAAGCAGATCATTTGCCATGTCAACCTCACCTTGTAACAAGGAGGTTCTAATTTTTGTAGAACTCACACCAACATGATCTACCTCCTGCTTTGGAATTTCTTCAACTTCAAATCCGTAATTGACTGAATTTGCCTTAAGCTGTTCAAATCTACCTTCACGGTTATTTCCAAATCTGTGGTCGTATCCAATGACAAGTTTTTTTGTGTTTATGGTCTCTACTAACACTTTCTGAATAAACAGCTCTGAAGTAAGCTGTGAAAATTCTTTTGTAAAAGGAATGCGTAGTAGATGATCAATGCCTTGTTCACGAAGCAAATCAGCTTTTTCTTCAAAAGTGTTGAGCAATCTTAAATTGGTGTCATCAGGATATAATACAAGTCGGGGATGTGGCCAGTAGGTTATCAGTACGCTTTCTCCATGATTCGCTTTCGCTACCTCATTTACTCTTTTTAATATCTGTTGATGACCTATATGAACTCCATCGAATGTGCCACTGGTTACTACTGCAAAATCGAGTGGTTTAAAATCTTCAAGTCTATGATAGATATTCATTTTTTAGTTAGCTCTTCTATAGTTTTTGCATCGTCAACGTTAAAATCACCAATTCGAGTTCTTCTTAAAGATGATAAATAAGCTCCAATTCCAAGTACCTCTCCAAAGTCACGTGCTAGGCTTCTAATATATGTTCCTTTAGAACATATAATTTTAAATTCTACATCGGGCAAGTTGATTCCGGTCAATTCGAAGGATTTGACTTCAACCATTCTTGATTTAAGCTTTACATCTTCGCCATTTCTGGCCCCTTTATAAGCTCTTTTACCATCAACTTTTATAGCTGAAAAAATAGGAGGTACCTGATCAATAAACCCAGTTAATGATGTAGCAGCCTTCAATAAATCTTCTTTTTTAATATGGCCATATTCTTTTTCATTTTCAACCTCTGTTTCAAGGTCGTATGAGGGTGTGGTTGCACCTATGGTAAAAGTACCAGTATATTCTTTTTCTTGGGCCTGATAAGTATCTATTTGCTTAGTCATTTTACCAGTACATAAAATCAATAAACCTGTTGCTAACGGGTCAAGTGTACCGGCATGTCCAATTTTTTTAACCTTTAAGTGGTAGCGTAATTTTTTGACTATATCAAACGAAGTCCAAGTTAGTGGTTTGTCTACTAAAAGGACTGTTCCCGGATCTTGAGGCAATGCATTTGGATCCATTAAAAAAGTGAATTTATAAAAACTATTCCTGCAATTATAAAACAGTAGTAAGCAAAATATATCAGTTTGCCTTTCTTGACTATATTAATCATCCAAGTACAGGCTAAAAGCCCTGATATAAATGCAGCGGTAAAACCGATAATAAGAACGCTATTATCAATTCCGGCTGCTGATTCTGGAGCCTTTAAAAAGTCTAAAACTTTTAAAAGTGTTGCACCCAAAATAGGAGGGAGCACCATTAGAAAAGAAAACCTTGCAGCTTTTGATCTTTCGACACCAAGAATCAATGCGGTAGAGATAGTAGACCCAGATCTAGAAATACCTGGTAAAATGGCCACTGCTTGTGCTAAACCTATGATGATCGCTTTAGTAAAAGATACTTTTCCTTCTTTTGGTTTTGCATAGTAGGTCAAGAGCAATAAAACACCGGTAACGACCAACATAGACGCTACGAAAATAATATTGCCATTAAACATCGCTTCAATTTGGTCTTCAAAAAGAACACCAATCACACCTACAGGTATCATGGATAGTGCTATTTTTGACACAAACTGAGTTTCTTCATTCCACTGAAATTTTAAAAGGCCGAGTAACAGTTCCATAATATCCTTTCTAAACACAACTATAGTGCTTAAAGCTGTAGCTCCATGAACAATAATTGCGAAAAGTAAATTATTGCTGCCTTCTACACCAAGTAAATAAGAACCGATTTCAAGATGACCGCTACTGCTAACAGGTAAAAACTCAGTAAGTCCTTGGATGATTCCAAGGATAAGAGCTTCAAGATAATTCATTAATTACTTTTTAGGATTATAAAGAATAGCGCCTATTTCAATCATGAAACCACAGAAAACGACCAAAGGACCTAGCGTAAGACCTAAAAAGCCAAATCCAAATGGCTCTGGATCAGAGCTCATAATAACAAAGCCTACGATTATTACAGCTAATCCTGCAAGCATGATAGTGTAGTTTTTTTTACCAAAAGGCATGTTCTTGTTCTCCATAGTTAATATAATTCGTCTAATGACAATTTTAGATATTTACGTATTGCTCGATACGTACTTGCGAAGCCTATTACTGCTCCAATTAATAGTAATGATACAAATAGAATGAATATTTTATCCATTTCTTGAAGAGTAGACAAATCATCAATTTTATTATTGGCTAACCTCAATAATCCATATAGCCCTGCAGAAGCAAAAAGTCCCGCTAAAACCCCATAATATAATGAACGAGCAAGAAATGGTTTCTGAATAAACCATGACTTGGCACCTACTAACTGCATGCTACGTATTAAGAAACGCTGTGAAAAGAGGGCTAGTTTAATTGTATTGTTTATTAAAATGATTACAACCAACAACAGTATCAGAGCAAATCCGGCTAATACGAGACTGATTTTTGTGACATTCTGATTGATGGAATCCACAAGGCTTTCAATATACTCGACTTCAAATACACCAGTTAATTTTTCTAACTCAGATTTAATCTCCTTAAGATTTTTAGTGTCTTGATATTCAGGTGCTATGTTGATGATGAAAGCATCTCTTAATGGATTATCTCCAAGAAATTTTGAGAAGTCTTCTCCAGTTTCTTCTATGAATTGCTTCTCAGCTTCTTCTTTAGATATAAAACTAATTTGCAGCTCTTCTCCTTTTTTAGCAACAAAGGGTTTTGCTGAGATTGATTTTTGAACTTGAATTCTTTGATTACTAGTTATTTCCTTATTAAGATAAACCTGTACCTCAATGTTATCCTTGATAATTTCGGTTAACTTATTGGTATGAAGTATTAACAATCCAAAAAGGCCAATGACAAATAGGGATAAAGCAATGCTAAACACAACACTAACAGAAGGATAGCTCCCTAATTTCTTTTTTTTCCTTGATCTTGTTTCTTTATCCACGCCTTCTTTTTAGAGATTCAAAAATAAGTAATTTATTCTTTCCTCTAGTGTAAATAAGGCTTAAAAAAAGACCCCTGCTTGAAAGGCGGATCAAACAGGGGTCATACTCGATATATATAAAAGTTACTCTTTTATATCAACTCTAACTTGCTCTAACTTATTTAGCAATGTAGCATCATTAACCTCACTCAATGGTGTAATTGCTGTTTGCGTTCTGCTCAATCCATAATACTTATCTTTATAATACAGATACAAAGTTTTACCTTTTGAAGTATTGAACTCCAATATCTCGTATAGTCCTTTGTCAAATGTACCGTATAGAAAAAGTCGCCCATCTTTCAATTGATAATGGAAGGAGTATTTTTTCTTGCTATTATCAATCTCTACATCGATGACTGGATTGCTATTTTCGCTTTTAGTATTTAAACCAACTTCTGGAGCTTCTAGTACTTCATCGCTTTCTTCATCAAACTCTAGCGGCTCGACCAGTTGAGGTTTATTAATCTCAACATCTGCTTCGTCTTTGTTAACTTGAGTACTTTTTGGTAAGATAATTTTCTCTATTACCTCTGGCTGGGTAGTTTGATCAGCCGATTCTACTTCAACAGCTTCTGGTTCAGTTTCTGGGTTGTCTGCTATTAATTCGTCTATTTCCTCAGTAACTTCTTTCGGAGATACTTCAATTTGCTCTGTTACTGGCTCGTTAAAGTTAAAGTAATAACCAAGACCTGCTAATAATGCAACGCCACCAATTACAGCGACTTTAGAAATAATACTACCCGAGTAGCCTCCACCAACAGAAACATTATTTAATCGTGCTTTAAGTTCAGCTACTCTCGCACTTTTAAGTCCGTCAATTACTTCCTGTTGGAAATTGAATTCTTTATTTAACTGGGAATCATTAGATACCAAGTTTAAAAAATCCTGCTTTTCAGCCTCACTCATGGCACCCTCGAAGTAGGAATCTAATAAATCGTTATTGCTCATATTCTTTTAATCAAGAAAGTCTTCCTCACTAAATTGAGATCTGACTAGTTCATCTAATTTTTGTTTGCATTTATATTTCTTTGTTTTGGCGGTATTTGTATTAGCAAAACCTAGCTTATCAGCTATATCCTGCATCGACAATCCATCGAAATAGTAATACATCAATACTTTTTTACATGTATCGCCCATCTGGCTAATACACTGATTAATCAACTTTGCGCGTTCCTCTTTGTCGTGTTGAGGGAGTTCAATAGAATCTTTTTCCTCACTAGACAAACGCTTTTTTCGTTCAAGCTCTTTTCTCCACAAGTTTTGGCAGATACTGTATATGTAAGTGCTAATCTTTGAGGTTAACACCAAATTTCCACTTACAGCTTTTTGCCAAAACACAACTAAAGCATCTTGATATATGTCTTTAGCTTCTTGCTCGGTCCCACTATTGGTAATAACCATTTTGGTCATCATCCTATAATACTTTTGATAAAGTTGCTCTAGGGCCTTTTCGTCTCCTTTGCATATCTTATCAAAAATCTCATTTTCTTTCATGGAGCTCTTGGTTTTATACAATTGGAATTAATTTGGTAACCAACCTACCTAATACAAAAGTTGGATATTTAGACGAATGACCTAAATAGGGGTTAAATGGTGATAATTGGCTATTTAGTCGTATTTTAACCATTCCTGTGTTCGGTAAAATAGTCCCCAATAACCTCTTATAAACAATTTGTCGTTTTCTATCCAAATCTTGCATTTGTATATTTTCCCCTCATCTGGCTTTAGTACAGTTCCTCCAGTATATTCATTGCCAGACATTTGTAAGCCTTTTATAATTTCCATCCCTATTATTTTCTTATTAAATCTATCATCATCTGAAGGACATTTGTCACAAATTGGGTCTGGATCAACATTTTCTGCAGGGAATAATTTTACTATTTGCCCATAGTATGCATCGTCTTTTTTATAGATCTCAACTACTGACTTTGCCTCCGTTGTCTCATCATCAATAGTTTTCCATTTACCAATAATATCCTGAGCATTCATAGCGCAGGGTAAATGGATTAAGATATATAAAAGTAATACTTTGATAATTTTCATTTGAATTTTATAACGGCTGATAAATATATTCAATTACTAACGAACTAAAAAAGTTGATATTCAGCTAATTGGTATTCTATGGCTTTATTTATTTTTTACTTTCCACTATAAATGAAAAAAGGGAACTGTTTCCAATTCCCTTTCTTAACTGATAATTTAATATATTATTTGACCTCTTCAGCTAATGCCTCTTTTGTTAATTCAACAGTCTTAGATGCATCATTAGAAGAATTTTCTTCAGTTATTTGAATTTCAACGGGAGCAATCCTTGATTCAGGCTCACCATGTGATGCACCTCCATAAATCTCTCCCAAGATAGGAGCGATAACAAGACCTATTAAACAAGTAAGTTTTATCAAAATGTTCATTGAGGGTCCTGAAGTATCTTTGAAAGGATCACCAACGGTGTCACCAGTTACTGCAGCCTTATGTGCTTCAGAACCTTTGTAAGTCATTTCTCCATTGATCATAACACCTGCTTCAAATGATTTTTTAGCGTTATCCCATGCTCCACCAGCATTATTTTGGAAGATAGCCCAAACTACACCAGAAACAGCAACACCTGCCATATAGCTACCCAAAGCCTCAGGGCCCATTACAAAACCAATGATGATAGGAGTGATGATTGTTAAAGCTCCAGGAAGCATCATTTCTCTTAATGCTGCTTTGGTTGAAATTTCAACACATTTACCATATTCTGGTTTTCCTGTGCCTTCCATTATTCCTGGTATTTCTCTAAACTGTCTTCTTACTTCATTTACCATTTCCATGGCTGCCTTACCAACAGACTCCATGGCTAAGGCTGAGAATACAACCGGTATCATACCACCAATAAATAAGGTTGCTAAAACATCTGCTTTGAATATATTGATCCCGTCAATTCCTGTAAAAGTTACATAGGCAGCAAATAGAGCTAGTGCTGTTAGAGCTGCAGAAGCAATAGCAAATCCTTTTCCTACAGCAGCAGTGGTGTTACCTACAGAATCTAAAATGTCTGTTCTTTCTCTTACTTCCTTAGGAAGCTCACTCATTTCAGCAATACCTCCTGCATTATCAGCAATAGGTCCAAAAGCATCAATAGCCAATTGCATAGCAGTTGTTGCCATCATAGCTGAAGCTGCTATAGCAACTCCATAAAATCCTGCAAGTTCATAAGAACCCCAAATGGCTATTGCGAATAGCAAAACTGAAGAGAATGTAGAGATCATACCAGTTGCTAAACCAGCGATGATATTAGTTCCTGCTCCAGTTGAAGAGTTTTGAACAATGTTAAGTACAGGCTTATTACCAAGTCCAGTGTAGTATTCGGTAAATGCACTAATTAATCCGCCCACTGCCAAGCCGATTAAGGTGGCATAGAATACGTTAATATTTGCTATTTCCTTGACACCTTCACCAAAGAACTTCATGCTAATTACCTCAGGAAGCATTAAGTCAATTAGGAGGTAAGTGGAGATAGCTGTAAGACCAATTGAAATCCAGTTGCCAAGGTTTAATGCTTTTTGTACCTCAGCCTCTTTGGCATTATTGTCTTTAATTCTGATGAAGAATGTGCCGATTATAGAAGCAATGATTCCAACACCAGCAATTACAATAGGAAGTAGGATAGGCCCCATTCCGTTAAAAGCATCTGTAAATTGAGTGCCTGCAGCTTCTGACATATCCTTGATGATATAG
>CAYGNU010000229.1:0-7159 GCA_964351175.1 uncultured Roseivirgaceae bacterium
GTCAATTCTATCTTTTAATGGCGTTACGATTCTGCCGCGGTTGGTGTAGTCTTCTGGGTTGGCGGTAAACACGAATTGTATTTCAAGCGGCATTCTTAATTTAAACCCTCTTATTTGAATGTCGCCTTCTTGAAGAATATTGAATAATGCTACCTGAATTCTTGCTTGCAGATCCGGCAATTCATTAATTACAAAGATCCCTCGATGCGACCTTGGTATCAATCCAAAATGAATAACCCTTTCGTCAGAATAGGGAAGTTTCATCGTAGCCGCTTTGATAGGATCAACATCGCCTATTAAATCAGCAATGCTTACATCGGGGGTAGCTAATTTCTCAGTGTAACGATCATCTCTGTGCAACCAACTAATAGGAGTATCATCTCCTAACTCATCAATGGTATCTCTTCCGTATCTTGAGATTGGCTGTAATGGATCATCATTCATCTCACTACCGGTGATGTAAGGAATGAATTCGTCCAGCAGTTTAACCATCATTCTGGCCATTCTTGTTTTGGCTTGTCCTCTTAGCCCTAAAAAGTTAATATCATGCATTGATAGAATGGCTCTTTCAAGATCGGGTATTACGGTCTCTTCATATCCCCATATTCCTTCAAATACATTGATTTTTTTCTTTAAGTTTTGAATCAAATTATCCCTTAATTCCTTTTTTACTGAACGAGATTTATATCCCGCCTTCTTCAATTCACCTAAGGTTTTAATTTCGTTGTGGTTCATAAAATATTTATGCTTATAACTTTTTACGTCTATTTCTTCTGTAATCCTCAAAGATCAAGTGGCCTAAGCCTTGCAGGTTACTATAATATGCATTGCCATCATTCACTTTTGTAAATTCTTTTACAAACTCCTTCAAATAAGGGTCTGAGGCAATCATAAAAGTTGTAACTGGTATTTTTAATTTTTTGCATTGAGCAGCAAGATTTAAGGTTCTGTTCATGATCTTGCTATCTAACCCAAAACTGTTTTTATAATATTTAATGCCCTCTTTCAAACAGGTTGGTTTCCCATCTGTAATCATAAATATTTGCTTATTGGCATTCTTCCTTCTCCTCAGTAAGTCCATGGCAAGTTCCAAACCAGCTACGGTATTTGTGTGATATGGGCCTACTTGTAAATATGGTAGGTCCTTTATTTGAATCTGCCAAGCATCATTTCCAAAAACGATAATATCAAGTGTATCTTTTGGATATTTCTTTGTTACTAACTCAGCTAGTGCCATGGCTACCTTTTTTGCCGGTGTTATCCTGTCTTCACCATATAGAATCATTGAATGAGAAATATCAATCATTAATACTGTGGAAGTTTGAGTTTTAAACTCATTTTCCATGACCTCAAGGTCACCTTCGGTCATCATGAAGTTTTCAAGGCCATGATTGATTTGTGCATTTCTCAAAGAGTCAGTCATGGAGATTTGATCCAGAGTATCACCAAATTGGTAGTCACGTTGATCAGTACTTGGTTCGTCTCCTAATCCACCAAAATTTGTCTTGTGATCACCTTTTTTAGATTTCTTCAGCTTTCCGAATATTTCTTCCAAAGCGCTGCTTCTAATCTTCTGTTCACTTTTGGCGGTTACTTCAAATTTGCCTTCGGGGTTTTCATCGGTGATGTAGCCTTTTGATTTCAGATCGTCAATGAAATCTCCCATCCCATACTCCTTTCCCGTAAGTTTATACTCTCTATCAACATTATTCAACCAGCTTAATGCTTCTGACACATCTCCAGCAGTAATGACTAGCAGCTGCAAGAAAATATCTAAAAGTTTATCAAAATCAGATTTATTTTCTTGTGGGTCTGGAATGAAGTCAGTGAAGCGATGTCCAATCATAGTTAATTTTACGTAGATGTGTAGTACAATTTACCTAACCAAATTACTGTTAATTCTGTTCAATACATCATTCGATTTAATTTTCCATTAGATTCTACAATGTAAGTTTTTAGGCTTTTCAGCTTAAAATGAATGCAACTTTCAAGATTGGAAACCAGTAACTTTGTGTAGTTGCTTTATTAAAATAATAATCCTTATGAAAAAGTCTATAGTGCTAGTTTTATTTGTCAGTTTTTGTGCTTCATCATGTGGCTACTATTCTTGTCCCACATACGCAAAAAAAACTGAGAAAGTGAAAAAAGAAAGAGTAATGCAAAAAGAAAGAATATAAATCTCATGCGATTAAGTTATAAGCATATTGATATTTACAAATTTCTGGAATCTATTTTGAGGTATAGATTACAGAAATACAAAAGACCTAACGTCAAACAACTAAAACACACAGCAGAATCCTGACTTTCTAAGTCAGGATTTTTTTATGGCATTGTTCTGAAAATGTAATCCCATAAGGGAGAGGAAACGCCAAATGCCTTCTCATTATTTTTATAATGATGAATGCCGTGATGTACCCACAGTTTTTTAAAAAAGTTTTTAGGAGGTTGGAATGCGTGCACTATAAAGTGTACAAATAGATAACTCGCATATCCGATAAGAAAGCCAGGTAAAAAAGCAAAAACATAATCATCCATTATGAATCTAAATAGGAATAATAGCAAAGTAGCAATTGTCAAACTTGCTAATGGTGGCATGGCTAGTCTATCCTTATCTTTTGGAAACTCATGATGCACCCCGTGCATAATATATTGCATTTTTTTTCGGGTGGCAGTGTAAATATTCATGTGGAACAAATACCTATGCATTAAATATTCTACTAATGAGAATGCCAAGAGGCCGACCAGAAACAGAGCAATTGTTGTAACCAATGTCAAACTAGTTTGTGTAGCACTCCAGTAGAGTAACCCCGAAGAATAAATAAAAAACAAAGTAATAGGAATAGATATATGAGTTCTTGTTAATCGCTCTATAAATGCATTGTTTGATAATGTTTTAGAGCCACTATTGTTTGGTTTTACTGCTTCGTTGGTCATTTTTGCATCGTTCATTTCCCTAACAAAATTATATTAAACGTTTAAATTTTAATAGTTTGAATGAAATATGTTTAATAATTTAAGTCACTTGTAGTTGTTTAGATTTTGTTAAAATCTTCTTATAATACGCTTCGTATAGTGGCATTATTTTAGTCACATCAAATTCTTTTGCTCTATCTAACGCATTTTTCTTGAACTCGGCTAAATTATTTTTATCAAGAATATAAAGTGCGTTTTTTGTCATGTCTTCTATATCACCCACTTTACTTAAAAAGCCTGTTTTACCTTGGATATTTAATTCAGGGATACCTCCTGTTTGAGTAGAGATTAAGGGAACTTCGCATGCCATAGCCTCTAATGCTGCAAGTCCGAAACTTTCTTTTTCAGAAGGCATAATAAATAGATCAGCTACAGATAACACTTCTTCCACAGCCTCCAGTTTACCTAAAAATCTGATATCATCGCAATCTCCTAATTCTCGACAAAGCGCTTCAATATGACTTCTTTCAGGGCCATCTCCAACAAGTAGAAGTTTGGCAGGTATAACCTTTCTCAAATTGTGAAATACCCTTACTACATCTTCCACTCTCTTTACTTTTCTAAAATTGGAGGTATGTACAAGTAACATTTCGTCATTTGGGCATATAGCCTTTTTAAAATGTTCTTTCTTCTGCTTTTTGAAACGTTCTAGATCAATGAAGTTAGGTATTACCTCAATATCATTGGTAATATCAAAATGCTGATAGGTGTCCTTTTTAAGATCTTCAGAAACAGCAGTTACTCCATCTGACTGATTGATGCTGAATGTAACTACTGGCTCGTAAGATGCATCTTTGCCCACTAAAGTGATATCTGTGCCATGAAGCGTTGTAATCACCGGTATATCTATACCTTCAGATTTAAGAATTTGTTTGGCCATATAGGCTGCTGATGCATGAGGGATAGCATAGTGTACGTGTAATAAATCTAACTTCTCATATTTCACCACATCTACCATCTTACTTGCAAGAGCTAGCTCATACGGAGCGTAGTCAAATAGGGGGTAATTCCTTAATGTAACCTCGTGATAAAATAGGTTTTGATTAAAGAAATCAAGCCTTGTTGGCTGTGAATAGGTAATAAAATGCACCTGATGATTAGCTTTAGCTAATGCCTTACCAAGTTCTGTGGCCACCACCCCACTACCTCCAAATGTTGGATAACAAACTATTCCTATCTTCATCTTATTCTTTATTCTTTGTTTACCTCATCGGTACAATGGGTTGCAGAATAACTCCATATTGACTGATAAATCAAATCCTGAATCCTTGTACGGATATTATTTTTAATTAGTTTTCTATTTTCTGCATCTGGATATATTCTGTTAGATAAAAAGATATATACCAAACCAAATTCTGGGTCAGCCCAAGCAGCTGTGCCAGTGAATCCTGTATGACCAAAGCTTTTGCCAGAAGCATAAGCTGATGTTGGACTATTCCATTCACCAACTACAGGCTTATCCCAACCCATACCTCTTCTATTACTTTCATATTGTTGTGAAGCAAATTTATTTACTGTTCCGGGCATAAAGTATTTGACATCTCCATATTTTCCATCTTGTAAATTCATCTGCATTAGTTTTGCCAAGTCAAGCGCGTTGCTAAACAATCCAGCATGACCCGCTACACCGCCCATCATGGCCGCACCCTGATCATGTACTAACCCATAAACAAGAGTTCTTCTAAAATAGTTGTCATATTCAGTTGGGGCTATCTGATCTTGAGGATACTTGCATAATGGCAAGTAGCTCATAGTGCTCAACCCCATAGGATCATAAATGTTCTGTTGCAGAAATTCATCAATGGGCTGATTCACCATATTTTCTACTAGTCTTAAGAGCATATAATAGCCCATGTCGCTGTATTTATAATCGTAGGGTAGTTTCGGAGTCTTCTCACGAAGCTTAGAATTAATTACCCAATGCCAAACACTGTCCTTTACTAACCTTGAACTATACAACGCATCAGAGATTTGATATGCATAATCTTCACTGGGATATTCTTTGTAGTAGGCACTATAATTTAATGAGTCCTCTAATGTCTGCTTCCAGAAAGGGAGATATGGCCAGAGCCCAGCTTGATGGGTCAAAATATCTCTAACAATCATATTTTCTTTATTGGTGCCTTTGAGGTCTGGTAGATAGTAAGATATTTTTTTATCCATGTCTATGACATTTCGCTCTTCCAAGAACATTAATGCCTGTGTGGTCGCAGCTACCTTTGTTATAGAGGCAATATCATATATGGTCTGATCATTAATAGGGTCAATGCTATCATATGTGTAGTGGCCCAGCGATTGGGTAAAGACAACCTTGCCGTGTCTTGCAACAATTATCTGGCAGCCTGGTGTAGCGTGGTCAATAATCGCTTCTTTAGCTACATCAGTGATTTTATCTAATATTTTACTGTCCATTCCTGCTTCTTCGGGTATTCCATAAGATAGCCGGTCTATTTTTTTTGTGTTTACTCCACTTCCCAGAGCCAATTTCTGCGAAATGTTAATAGGTAATCTTCCTTGTGCTGCTTGCGCACCAAATATAATTTGTGGAGCCAGTTTAATTGCTTCTTGGTTGTTATTATAATTTATAACTAAAGCCCCAGCGGACTCAATGCCTTTAAGCAAAAATGGATTGACAAATGAACACACAATCACATTGGTTTTGTCTTTTATTTTATCAATTAGTTGTGATGCTTGAGTAATTTGAAATTGGTCAAATAGTCCAATCACAACATAATCATAGTTGGAAAGATTTTCTTCTAGTCTGTACTTGTCAATGGATGAATTGTAATGATTAAAATAGTTGTATTTATCAAGATAATCACTGAACAATGGCTCATTACCAAAGCTTAATGTAGCAAAGCTTTTTTCATCCAAAGACTCGATAGGCAGAAGATTTTTCTCTTGAATAACTGTAGATGAAGCTCTTATTACATTATTAGCAATTATTCTTGATTTAGGGTGAGTGAGTTTTAAATTGATATTTTGAGGATCAATAATATCTTTCTTGCTTAGGCCTACTTCGTATTTAAAGCCTAGTATTTTTTTTACGCTGTTCTCTAACCTTATTCTTGGAATATCACCTTTATTTATTTGCCTTCTGATTTGTTTGATGCTTGAATTAATATTTGTGGACATCAGCAAGATGTCATTGCCAGCCTTAAAGGCCATTGCCTCAAGCTTACCAGGCTTATATTTATCCAATAACATCTTGTCGCTCAAAGCATCTGAAACCACTAAGCCTTTGTAGCCTATTTCTTCCTTAAGTACCTTTATGCTATTCTCAGACAAAGAGGAAGGTATTTTTTTATTATTAAGGCTTGTGATGGTATGGCTAACGATTATCCCATCAGCATTAGCATCACTTAGAGATTTTATAGGTTTTAACTCGTAACTATCTAGCTCCTTTTTATTTCTTTTTATTTCTAAAATTTGGTCAGAGTTGTTATCATGATAATAACCAGGGAAATACTCTGAGAAGCCTAGAATGTTATGCCCTTTAAAGGCATCAATAAAAATTTTAGCTTTACTTTCAACAATGAGTGGGTCTGAGCTAAAACCAGCATCGTATGACGATGCATCTGGCATAAGTCCGGAGGGCCCAACAGTGAAATTAACCCCAAGTAAATTTAATTGACTTGCGAGGTCATTGGCTAAATCTTTTATCAACTTATCATTTTGAACAGCGCCTATGGTAAGGTAATCTGGAATTGAAATAGTACTATCCAAATATTTGCTCAGACCTGTCCTGGCATCTAATCCTATCAAAAGAGGTACATCAGCAGCATTTTGATATTTATTGGTCAACCTGATCTGATTGGCAGGTGTGCCATCGAAGAAAATTATGCCCCCAATGTTATATTTTCTGATATGATTTTCTATTACATCATGATGCTGCTCATTGCCGCTGCTATAAGCTGCCATGATGAAAAGTTGACCAATGCGTTGCTCCATTGTAAGCGATTGATATACACTATCAACCCATCTCGATTTGGCATCAGGGCTAAGCTGCGCAACCGACATTTTTGTTATAAAAACAAGTGTTACACCAACTAAAACTTTTCTGAGCATATGGCCGTTACTTTTATGATTACAGCGATTATTAAGTAGATTTGTAATACTACGAAGTTATATAAAGAAACACCAAGCCATACCTACAAGTTGGCGTTGAATGGTCAAAAAAATATTT
>CAYGNU010000230.1:0-7144 GCA_964351175.1 uncultured Roseivirgaceae bacterium
TCAATGAACTACCAATTGATACTGAAAATATTTTCTCATCTAAAATCTTAGAAAGATATGAAATGGAAATTCCAGATCATCTCGTAGACATGTTTTTAAAGAGGGATCAAAAAATCTTTTTTTCTCCACTTTTTATTGATCAATACGAAAATGGGACAAGTAGTGAAATCTACGGATATTTTACACCTCTTTTTAAATTGCCAACCAATGGGAATTACATACTGCTAGTTTTTTTGCAAAATGATTATGCTAGTGATTTTAGTAAGGGTGTTCATGTAATGTCATTCGATCTTCAAGGAGAGTTTATTACTTCCTTAGGTTCCGGTTGGTTTATTAATGATGGAGCAGCATATCAATTGTGAATTAGATGAAGGCCTTAAATTTCACTATTCATATATGTATCCTGTACCCGAAGGTGATTATAATGATTGTCAACCTTGTACTAATGAATATAGAACAATTGTGTATCAGATTAACTCCGATGGTTCAGAAACAGAAGTTTCATTCAATGGAGGAATAGGAACATTTGAATATAGTCCTGATGGTTATTTCCTTAAAAGAGACTAAGCCTTGTTTCGTGTCTTCACGAAACAGTTAAAAAGTTGGCGAGTGTGGATGCGATCCTATGCACAGCAATAAATACTAAATGAGTAATACGACATGAAACACATATTAATTGCAAATCTTGTTTTGTTAACTAGCCTAATCTATGGGCAGAAGATTGATTTTTCAGCCTATAGTGAAATTTCTAACCAAAACTTTAAGTCATTTATTAATACTTTTTCGGCTATAGAATTACCTCTGAGCACAAAAGACTTTATTGAATTATCCTTAAGTGACAAGAATTATTTGGATAAGCATTATGAAGATAGCTTTCTCAAAGAATCTGGCAAGTACGTTATGCCTAGTCTGAACACGCGAAAAAATGAGAATGGATTTCGTACAGAAGTGTATGGGGATTTTGTCCCCTTGTACAAATTGCCGACAAGTGGAGATTATGTTTTATTAGTTATACATCAGTTTGATGTTGCATATGAAACTTCTTATAAGACATGGGTATTAACATTTGATTTACATGGTAACTTTATAAATAAAATAGGAAGCGGCTTCATATTCAGTGGAGCTGACAACTATGTTAACTGTTCAATTAACCGAGAATTGGAATTTACTGATACCTATTTATTAGATATAGGCAAATCAGTTATAGATTATATAAAATGTAGACCCTGCTCAAAAGAATCTAAAACTGAAGTTTACATGCTCGATAAAATGGGGCAAAGTATGCTGCATTCAACAATGAAAAATGAAGTAGCTTATTACAGGTACAAACATTTTCATTTTGAAGCCAAGGAACAATAAGACAGGGTTTGGCAATAAACCCATTAACAAAGCCGTGCTATTAGCATGGCTTTTTTTATTTTTACAGCTATGACCAGAGCCGAGCTATTCCATCAGATTAAAAGTAAGTCTTCTTATTTATGTGTTGGTCTTGATACAGACATCAATAAAATGCCTGCTCATCTTAAATCTGAAAAGGATCCTATCTTCGAATTCAACAAGCAGATTATAGATGCTACTTATAAGCATTGTGTGGCCTACAAACCCAATATTGCTTTTTATGAAGCTTTGGGGTCTGCTGGTTGGGAGAGTTTAGCCAAGACATTGGAATATATTCCCAAGGAGATATTCACTGTTGCAGATGCCAAACGTGGAGATATAGGTAATACTTCAAGGCTTTATGCAAAAGCATTCTTTGAAACCATGGATTTTGACTCAATTACAGTAGCACCTTATATGGGGCATGATTCTGTACTTCCTTTCCTTGAATTTAAAGATAAATGGGTTATACTTTTGGCACATACTTCTAATCCGGGCAGTCAGGATTTTCAATTGATTAGTGCGGAAGTTGATGGAAAGAAATTATATGAGACTGTGTTGAGCAAAAGCCAAGAATGGGGAACTGCTGATAATTTAATGTATGTAGTTGGCGCTACGCAGGCAGATAAAATTGGGTATATTAGAAGCCTTGTTCCTGATAATTTTTTTCTCGTACCCGGAGTAGGCGCGCAAGGTGGAGATTTAGGTGAAGTGAGTAAACATGGTATGAATGACCATTGTGGACTTTTAGTCAATAGCTCTCGAGGAATCATTTATGCATCCAATGAAAAGGATTTTGCTCAAAGAGCGGGGCAAGAGGCTGAAAAACTTCAGCAAGAAATGGAAGGTTATTTGGAACAATACCTGTAAGTCATGCAGGAGTCCTTTTTACATTATATATGGAGATATCAATATTTTGATAAAAAGGATTTAGTTACTTCTGATGGCCATTCTGTAGATATCATATATCCTGGACATTATAACACTGATGCCGGCCCCGATTTTAAAGAAGCTAAAATCAAGATAGGCGATATGGCGTGGCTTGGTAGTGTAGAAATTCATATTAAATCTTCTGATTGGAATGTCCACAAACATCAGGATGATCCGGCATATAATAATACCGTGTTGCACGTAGTATGGGAGTCTGAAGCTGATGTGTTGAGAGAAGATGGTTCTGTTTTATCTACCCTAACGCTAAAGAACAGAGTTGATAAAGACTTATTGAATAAGTATAATCATCTGATTAATTATCCTGCAACTTATATCAGTTGCGAAAATCAATGGAATGATGTTGATAATATCACCAAACTGACCATGCTTGACAAAATGACCATGGAGCGGCTGTATCAGAAATCTAATTTGGTGATACGGCTTTTAGAGAGCAATCAGGGCGATTGGGAGGAGACAGCTTATCAGATGTTGTTCAAGAATTTCGGTTTCAAAATTAATAGTGAGACATTCCTGACCTTAGCGCAGTCCATTCCATTTAAAATTATCAAGAAGCACATGCTTGATTTAACTCAGATTGAGGCTTTATTATTTGGAATGGCTGGGTTTTTAGATGAGCCAGTAGATGAGAAAGCGGAAATACTTTCCAAGGAGTTTGTATACTTAAAGCAGAAATACTCCCTACAACAAAAGTTGCATAAATTACAATGGAAGTATCTTCGATTGAGACCTGCCAATTTTCCAACATTGCGTATTGCTCAACTGGCAGCTATTCTACATCAGCAGCCTTCAATTTTTGATCTCTTGGCCAAATCAGACGATCTCTCAGTGATAGCCTCGTGGCTAAGATCAAAACCATCCAAATATTGGATTGATCATCATTCCTTTGGGAAAGAATCGAAGTCAAAGAACCAGGGGCTGGGAGCTTCATCGGTAGATAATGTTTTGATCAACAGTGCCGTACCTTTAAAAGTGGCCTATGGTAAGCAAATTGATAATCAGAATTATATTGATAAAGCGGTCGAATTGTTAGAGCAACTAAAGCCTGAAAAAAATAGCATCATTGAAAAATGGCAAGGGCTTGGACTTGCTGTAAAAACAGCCTTTGACTCGCAGGCATCAATACAGCTTTACAATGCCTATTGCAAAAGAAAAAGATGCCTTCATTGTAATATTGGCACCTCACTAATCAGACTCAAATGATCTTGCCTATTATCAATTTGATCATTATAGGTCTTTTTCTGATCTGGCTTTACAAAAAGAATGATAAGCTAAAGAAGCACTTCTTACTCGCGGCAGGCTTTAAACTCTTATGTGGCATAGGTATTGGCTTCTTATATCAATATTACTACACATTTGGAGATACCTACGTTTTTTTCAATGAGGCTGAAGCATTGAATAAAGTCGCTAGTATTGACTTTGGCACTTATTTGGAATATCTCTTTGGTATGAATGATGAGGCATTTTCATCTTCATATGATTATCAGCCACGAGCCTTATTTCTGGTTAAAATATTGAGTGTTGTAAACCTGCTTACCGGAGGCAATTACTGGATGTCTTCCTTATATTTTTCATTGTTTGCCTTTTCAGGTTCTTGGTTTGCAGTAACCACTTTTTTAAAATATTATGACCAATATAAAGGAGCTATAATTCTCTCATTTTTTTATTTTCCATCTGTTGTATTTTGGAGCAGTGGACTCATAAAAGAGAGCGTAGCTATGGGATGCATTTATATTATTGTTTCGCTCCTGCTCATTTTTTATCAAGAATGGAAGCTTAATATTTATCAGATTTTAACGCTTGTTTTGACACTATTAATATTGTGGAACATCAAGTATTACTATGCTGGCGTAATTATTTTACTAGGCTTTTCTTTAATAACGATATCATTAATTACTAGAAGTTTTAATAAGCTAAAGCATAATGGTTACGGTCAGATAGGGCTATTTTTCTTATTAATAGTAATTGCTTCTTTAGTAGTAACACAACTTCATCCAAATTTTTATCTGCATCGAATTTTGGTGGTCATAGTTGATAATTACTTAGCATTTCAAAATATCTCTGAGCCTGGAGATTTTGTGGTTTTCAACTCGCTAGAACCAAAATTATGGTCTTTTATATATTATTCTCCTAAGGCTTTGATCTCTGGCTTATTCCGGCCTTTTATAGGAGAGTCTATTGAGCCTTTTAAAATAGTAGTGGGTCTTGAAAACCTTTTGCAAGCAGTTTTATTTATTTTCGCTCTAAGTAAACTACCACAAAAGATCCAATCTTCTTCGCAGTTATTGATTCTAACTGTTATCATCTTTATTGTCATCATGGCGGTTTTATTAACCTTATCATCTCCTAATTATGGCTCTTTAATCAGGTATAAGACGGGCTTCTTGCCTTTTTTTGTGCTTCTGATCACAGTGCAGAATCCTTGGGTCAATAAGCTATTCTCTTGAATGCTTTGTTGCGCCCGCTATTAGGTTTAGCTTTGCAGCATTAAATTTCAGACTATGAAAAATCCGGTAATTATTTTTGGTGCAAATCAACTTGGACAGGCTGCAAAGGCTATTTTAGAGAGTAATGAAGTTGTTATTTATGGCTTTCTTGATGACAACGAAGAACTGCATAATCAAGAGATTGATGACGTTGTAGTTCTAGGCAGAACTGAAGATGATGGGTTTCTGAAATTCATTGGGAAGAAGTGTGACGCATTTGTTGCTTTTGATAATAATAAATTACGCAAGAGCACTGTAGAAATGCTTAAAAATAAGCGTAAAGTAATGCCTATGAATGCTATTCATAAAACAGCATGGGTTGAGGCATCCGCTCACATTGGTCATGGAAATATGATTAATATGGGTGCAATTATTGGCAATAATGCGAAAATATCAAACCATTGTATTATCAATGCAAACGCTACAATAGACTTTGGTGCAGAGCTTGGAGATTTGGTTCAAATTGGTGCAGGGGCTATTATTAACTCTGAAGTGGTCATAGGTGATGAGGCTTTTATAGGTGCCGGAGTTACAGTAGTTTCAAGTGTTAAAATAGGTAAGGGAGCAAGGGTTGGAGCAGGGTCTGTGGTAGTAGCTGATGTTAAAGCTGGAGAAACTGTTTTTGGAAATCCCGCACAAAAGGTAGGGGCGTAATAAAATCGCGCTGTTTTACCTTAGGTAACTTTTCAATTTTACTTTATTATACCTATCTTATCGCCTTAATAGCGTGAAATGGGTAAAATTCCTGAGTCAGAATTAATTCTGAACAAAGATGGTAGTGTTTATCATCTTAATCTTAAACCAAAACATATATCTGATATCATACTCACTGTTGGTGACCCCAGTCGTGTATATATGATTAGCAAGTATTTTGACGATGTTGATTTTGAGATGAATCGTAGGGAGTTCATCACTCACGTGGGCACCTACAAAGGAAAAAAGATTACAGTTATAAGTACAGGTATAGGTACTGATAATGTTGAGATATTCTTGACTGAACTTGACGCCCTTGTCAATATTGACCTCAAAAAGCGAGAAATCAAGCAACGTAAAAAGAAGTTGAAGATTATCAGAATTGGCACTTCAGGTGCTCTTCAAGAAGATCTTGCCATTGGCTCACATCTTGTTTCAGACTATGCCGTGGGTTTGGACACTCTAATGTGTTATTATAATTTACCTCAAGATAAATTTGAAACAGAAGTAGGGCAGGAACTACAAGCTGCCACTGAGCTTCCTTTTACACCCTATGTTGTCAGGGGGTCACAGACTTTGAAAGATCAAATTGGTGCCGGTATGGTAGTAGGTAACACTGTGACTTGTCCAGGTTTCTATGGTCCTCAAGGCAGACAGATTAGAGCAGAATTAAAGAATAAAAGACTTTTTGAAGCTATAAACTATTATCATAAGGATGATTTTTGGCTAACCAATTTTGAAATGGAAACCGCTGGTTATTATGCCTTAGGGAGGTTGTTAGGGCATGAGGTTCTGAGTGTTAATGCGATAATAGCTAATCGCATAAAAAACAAATTCTCTAAAAACCCTAATAAAATTATCGATAGCCTCATTAGAAAAGTATTAGATAGTCTCTAAGCTGAATGCTGATTTCTCATTTCTTTGATCTGAGTTCTGGCAATAGACGGATCGTAATTGTTGTAAAACCCAGATAGAATGCGATGTGCAATGTGAGAGATAATTAGCTCTTCATCGGACTTTCCCTTTTTACCAATCCAAAATACTCTTCTAGGATGGTTTTTCATGTCATTAACATATTCTTTGGCACGTTCATATTGATCGTCACTATAAGTAAGCGTAAAGGTTGTTTCTACTGTTTCCATAGTCTTTTAGGTTTAATATACTATTGACATGACAATACCTATGCCAGATTAAAACCACTGAATATGAGTGAATTAGGGCATTTGATAAAAATAAGCATGGCCGCTATCGGTCGTTATTGTTCGGCTGCGGAATGGGGGATAAGTAACTAAAAAACTTCTAAATTTGCACCTGAAAAGTTAAGGTATAATGGAATACGAAATTCACACGCTGCCAAATGGTATTCGTGTTTTGCATAAAGAGGTCACAACAACAAAAGTTTCTCACTGTGGCTTCATGTTGGATATTGGAAGTAGGGATGAAAATGAGCAAAATCAGGGTATTGCTCACTTTTGGGAACATATGGCTTTTAAAGGGACCACCAAAAGAAAGGCCTTTCATATTCTCAATAGAATTGACTCAGTAGGAGGCGAACTGAATGCCTATACTACCAAAGAGAAGATAGCTTTCTATGCTTCTACATTGGATACCTATTTTGAAAAGGCAGTAGAACTTTTGAC
>CAYGNU010000231.1:0-7104 GCA_964351175.1 uncultured Roseivirgaceae bacterium
GCAATACATTTCCCATTCCCTAAGAAGGGTGTCAATATAGGTTTCTTCAACCGAATGATTTGTTGTAATGCGTGTATTGCAAGCACAATAAGTACATAAACTTTCACAAAATGGTAAATGTATGTATAGTGTAATTCCTTGCGATTCATTAGTTTCGTCAAAGGCCAACTTAACATTTTTCAACCAGTTACTTTGATTAATGCTCGCTTCTTCCCAAAACGGCACTGTCGGGTAGCTTGTATATCTAGGAACAGGTACGTTGTATTTATTTATAAGAGTTTCAGGAATATTCATGCAGTTATTATTTAATCATTATTCGTATTGAATTACATTTTTCAAATATCTGAAGATCGAAGCTTTGAAAAGCTGACACAAATCAGTTCACTATTTGATTGTTCTCAAACCCACTGGCTTGATTAGGTAGTAGTTTTAAATAAAAAAGATGAGACGACTTTTAGTTATTCCCTTAATTGTGCTTTTTTCCTGCTCTGAATTAAAAATGCATAGCAGTCAAGACCCTAATGCAGATTTTGGTCAATACAGCACTTGGTGTTGGATGAATGGCTGTACGCCAACTTTTGAAGGTCCTAACTATATTTTCTCTAAAGAAACCATTGATGAAATGGTTAATGTCATTGCCGTGGAAATGCAGAACAAAGGATATACTCAGGGTGACGACCATTCTGATCTATTAGTTGATTTTAAATTAGTTCTTGAAGAAGATTCCGCCTATGCTGCTGTTATACACGAAGAGGCGCTACCACTTTGGGAAAATTATCAAGAGAACGACAACTATTATCACTTCCTCAAAGGAACGTTAATTATTGATATTGCTGACCGAGAAAAGGGTCAGGTTGTTTGGAGATCAATTACTAAAAGATACCTACCAAAATATCCTACTATGAGTACAGAGGATTTAAAAAAAGGGGTAAAAAAGGCTCTAAAGGACTTTCCTGAACGAAAATAGAATACTGTACCCAAGTAAACTATTTATCGGACTTAGGTTTCTCATCATCAAAGAGCATTCTAATTGATGGAGTTGTAGTATCATCATATTGTCCCGATCTATTTGCCCATATAAAAAGTGCCAGAAATGTACCTGCTACTAACACGCTTAGAATAATTAGAATATAAATGACCGACATAACTACAACATTAGTTTTCTAGCTAGATAATTACCCCTTAAAGTGGTAAATAAGACTACTGATATACTGCTAATGGGCATAAGAATAGCAGCAAAAATTGGTGTAAGCAACCCAGTAAGCGCTAGGGTTATGCCAACTATATTATACGTAAAGGACAATCCAAAACTAGAGAAAATTACTTTCTTGCTTTTAACAGCATAGCGTAAAAAGTCATCAAGATTATTCAATTCACTTCCTTTTAAAATGGCATCACACGCTGGTGAAAAGTTAGAAACATCCTCAGTAATAGCTATTCCAAAATTACTTTGTTTTAAGGCTCCGGCATCGTTAAGTCCGTCTCCTACCATCATAACCTTTCTACCCTCATCTTGTAATTTAGCGATAAGATTAAGCTTATCTGCTGGCTTTTGATTAAAAAAGAATAATGTATTATTCGGAAACATACCTTTCAGGTAAACAAGCTCTTTATCATTGTCACCTGAAATTAACTGTAATGACTTCGTTTTACCCAAGTCCTTCATCAGCTGATCCATTCCCTCTCTATAAGAATGCTTAATTTCAAATTGTCCAATTATTTGTTTGTCAATTTTAAGATAAACAGCCGAAACATTCAGGGTTTCACTTACTTCAATATCTAACCATTCAGGAGATCCAAGAAAATAGTCTTTTTTTAAATATTTAGCCCTCATACCTTTACTTTGAACTTCCTCAAAGTAATCCAATTCTACATCAGCATTTTCTTCGAGGCTTTTTACAATTGCTCTGCTTAATGGATGAGTAGAATTCATTGCTATTGATTTAATAACAGATTTAGAAACACTATCTAAATCGGTACCACTATAAACGGCTCTTATGTCTTTAGCACTTGTTATTGTACCTGTTTTATCAAAAACAATAGTATCTATTTCAGCCAATCGCTCAACTAAAGATGCTTTTTTCAAGTAAAAACCATGATTCCCAAAAATTCTTAATGCATTGCCATTAGTAAATGGAGCTGAAAGCGCTAGTGCGCAAGGGCAAGCGATTATCAAGGTTGCAGCAAAAACCTGCCACATTTTTTCCGGGTCAATTAAAAACCAATAAAAACCACCTAACACAGCTATAGATAATATAATGATAGTGAAATGTTTACTTATCCTATTTGTTAGTTCCTCAGCATAAGTGAGTTTCTCTTCTTTAAAGGCTTGATTATTCCAGAGACTCGTAAGATAACTTTGCGAGCATTCCCTTCTTGCTTTAACCATTATACGACCTCCTTTCTGTCTACCTCCAGCATAAATTAGATCTCCTTTCTTAGCAACCACTGGAGCCTCCTCCCCTGTTACAAAACTATAATCAATAGAAGAGTAATCGGACAATAGAATAGCATCAACTGGCAATATTTCTTCATTTCGAATAATTAGGAAATCATCAATTTTTATATCATTGATTGCAATAGGACTCTCTTTTGTTCCGTCAGTTCTCAATACAGAAAGTGGAAAATAAGACTTGTAATCTCTTTCAAACGACATAGACTGATAAGTCTTGCTTTGAAACCATCTGCCAATTAAAAGAAAAAAAACTAGACCAGATAGGGAATCAAGGTAGCCAGGACCTACAGAGAAAATGATTTCATAAATACTTCTAAAAAAAAGTGTTAGTATACCCAAGACTATGGGTATATCAATATTGAAAAAGCCTTTTTTTAGGCCATATATTGCATTGGTAAAATAAGGTTTTGCCGAGTATGTCATTGTAGGAATTGATAAAATGATACTCAACCAACCAAAAAACTTAATAAAGTTATTATCCTCGCTATCTATGCCTAGGTATTCAGGAAAGCTCAATAGCATGATGTTTCCAAAGCAAAACGCAGCCACTCCAATTTGTAAGCTTAGCTCATTAACTTTCTTGTTTTCCGAACTTTTGTCTATTTCTATACTTAAGTCAGGCTTATATCCTATGGAATCTAATAAGAGGCATAATTGGCTTAAGCTAATTTCAGCAGGTTTAATGAGTATGTCAGCCTCCTTTTTTACAAAGTTAGTAGTTACACTTTTTATACCATTATCCACCTTATGTAAATTCTCCAATACATATATACAGGAACTACAATGAATAGCTGGTAGTTTTAATTTCAATCTAACATAATCATCTGATCGAAAGGTAATAAAAGGAGCTGCGAGTGTCGCATCATTAAGGAAATCATACTTATCCTCCTGCTTATCAAATGACCTTTTATTATAAAATTCAGCTAACTCACCACCGGAAAACAATTCATACACAGCCTTGCAGCCATTACAACAGAATTTTTTATTATCATATTCTATGGTATCAACCCTACATGGCTCATGACAATGGAAGCACTCAGTTTTCGAATCAACATTATTTAGCATTTCGATCATTGGTGACAAAATTGATTGTTTTGTAATTTGACTTTCATGACAATAGTCAGGTGTAAAAGTGATCGTTTTCAAATATACAATTTACTATTCTGCTTACTACATTTTCATAACTTTGCTGCTGTGAAACTCGCAAAACTCAACGGCAAGCCAGAAATCTTCTACTCCATTCAAGGAGAAGGCAAAAGCATAGGTAAACCTGCTATTTTTATAAGAACATCATTGTGTAATTTACATTGCGTATGGTGTGACACTGATTATACTTGGAATTGGGAAAAGACTTCTTTTGAACATATAAATGATATTAAGGAAGGTTATTCAAAATACAAAAAGGAAGAATGGATAGCAGAAATTGAGGTTGTCGGAATACTTAATGAGATAAATAAATTCCCTTGCAAGCGTATTATTTTGACTGGTGGCGAACCTCTAATGCAACAAAAAGAGTTGGTTGTCTTGGCCAAACTACTTCATGAAGAAGGATACTTCATTGAAGTGGAAACCAACGGAACTCTTACCCCAACAGATGATTTTGACGCACTTGTTAATCAATATAATGTCTCACCTAAGCTTAGTAATTCCAAGAACAGTCAACAACTAAGAGAGAAAAAATCAGTATTTGAGTTTTTCAGCAGTTCGGATAAAGCTACCTTCAAGTTTGTAATCGATACGCCAAAAGACCTTAGTGAGGTAAAGGAATTGATAACAAAATATGTTATTTCTCCTGCAGATGTTTATCTGATGCCACAAGGCACCACAGCTAAAATACTAAATGAGAAACAAAAGTGGCTAGTAGATATATGCAAAGAGCAAGGGTATAATTATACTGACCGGCTTCATATTCATATCTATGGGGATAAACGTGGGGTATAAAAAAAGCCGCTTCTGCGGCTTTTTAAATCTGCTTTACAACTCTTTTACATTTTTTTGTTCACCACACCGCAAGCCACTCTTGGACCAGCAGCACCAGAAGGTTGAGATACAAAATCATCAGGTAAAGCATGGATAATTACCGCTCTGCCGACAACATTAGTACTATCAGCACCCCCAACTGACCATCCACTAACAGTCATGTTTACAGTACCCGTACTATCCTCGCCTACAATCATGTTATCAATATCGCCAGCATGAAAGGCCGGAGTCTCATTTCTATGACCATGATCAGTATCGCCAGGGTTCCAATGCCCACCTGCTGAAGTTGCATCTGGTGCGCTGCAATCTCCATTTTGATGTAAATGCAAAGCATGCTCTCCTGGAGTTGCATTTTTAACATTTAAATTTAAAGTAACCGTTCCATCTCCGTTATCAATAAAAAGGGCCTCACCATTCATTGTGCTTCCACTTGCACTTGAGATTATTGCTATAGCTTCACTCTTTGGAACTTCAACTTCTTCCACAGTAGCTGTAGTCTCTTCAGTTGCCTCTTCCTTTTTCTCACCTCCGCAAGAAATTAAAAATGCAATGCCTGATATCACAAATAATCTACTTAAATACTTCATGATTATAATTTTTGGTTTGTATGTAAATGTTAAACAATATAATACTGATTATCAAATCAATCTTCTATAATAAAATGATTATTGTAATCATTCATACTTCTCTTAATGATTTCATGCGCTTCTTCTGTTCCATAGACATGCGTTATTTCAGTCTCCTTAGTTGGAGATTCGCCAGGCATCTGCTTATACGTTAAAAAGTAATGCTTAAGTCTATTGATAAGTGAATCCGGACAGTCTTCCATCGAATGAAAACCACTGTAAACCTCATCGCCTTTTAAGATGGCTATAATTTTATCATCTGCTTCTCCACCATCAATCATTCTAAACCCACCAATTGGAATAGCTGGAATAAGCATATTACCATGAGTGATGTTTCTTTCCGTTAAAACGCAAATATCAATTGGGTCATTATCTCCTGATATATTTTGGCGCCCTGTTTTTTTCATGCAATAGTTAGCCACTTCCTCCGCACAATAAGTTCTTGGTATAAAACCGTACAACGCGGGAACAATATTAGAAAATTTTTGAGGTCTATCTACCTTTAGAAAGCCCGTAGCTTTATCTATCTCATACTTTACTGTGTCTGCAGGAGTCATTTCGATAAAGGCATTGACTATTTTAGGTGATTCGATACCACTTGAAATTCCATGCCAGGGATGTGACATGTGACTAGAAACAATTGATTTACTCATATCTTTATTAAATCTTGACCAAGATAGAAAGATGTATTTTAAACAACCAGAATATCTTTTATTATCTCACCTAGTGAATGTTATCTAAACAACAATGTGAATAATATTTGATATGGTGTAATTCAACGTTCCATAAGGCTACTAATCGAAAATTCCTTCATCACTCTACTTACAATTGTTCAGATATAAGCATCAATCCCTACATTTAGATTTTTAGCTATAATTATTTAGGATCATGAGATTTTTACTTACTCTTTCGCTGCTGATTTTCAGCAACCTCATTTTTGCCCAAGACTTACAAGATCAATTCACCGGTCTACGTGATAATTCCGAAACTTTTAAAGAGTATAAACTAATTAAACTCTACGAACTCAATAAGTTCTGGAAAGGCGTTTCTGATACGCTTAACAATAACAATAAAAGAATTGCTGATTTACAAAAATCAATTTCAAGACATGAAGCTGAAATCAAGGAATTGAAGAATCAAGTTGCCAAAAGTGAGGCAAATATGCTCGAGTTAGAATTTGGAGTGGAACACATTAAAATATTTGGCATGCCAATAAGTAAATCAGCCTATCAGGTTGTGAATTTTACTCTTATTCTGACTCTGCTTACTTTAATTACGTTTCTGATCTTTAAGTACAATCAAAGAAGATCAATTGCTAATGAAAAAATCAATGCCTTCAATAATTTAGAAGACAAATTTGCAGAATATCAAAAATCAGCATTAGAAAAACAGATGAAGCTCAGAAGAGAACTTCAAACAGAAAGAAATAAACTGGAAAAAATAAGGAGCATCAATTGATGCTCCTTATAATATTTAATTACAATATTTAAACTTAGCTAGCCAAGTAAGGAATTAACAGTTCGTTTTTAGGATTCTTAGATAATTTTCTAAGTGCCTTTTCTTTGATCTGCCTTACCCTCTCTCTAGTTAAACCTAAGTTCTCACCTATATCCTCTAAAGAAAGACTTGGCTCTTCGCTTAATCCAAAGTACTGATTGATAACAACTCTTTCTCTTTCTGTAAGTGTCGAAAGCAACCTTCCTACCTCTCTTTTTAAAGAATCCTTGTAAACTATATTCTCAACCTCGTTACTATCCTCATCTTCCATCACGTCCAATAAAGAACTACCTTCATCTTCTGAAAACGGCTTGTCAATTGATACTTGTTTGGTTTGTGACCTTACGGTAGTTCTAACCTCTTCTATCGTCATTTCTAGAAGTTCAGCTAACTCTTCATCGGTTGGCTCTCTTTCAAACTTCTGCTCCAACAATGAGGATGCCTGATCAATTTTTGATAAAGCTCCAATCTTATTAGAAGGAATTCTTACGATTCTTGAATGTTCTGCTAAAGCTTGGATGATTGACTGTCTGATCCACCATACGG
>CAYGNU010000232.1:0-7100 GCA_964351175.1 uncultured Roseivirgaceae bacterium
ATATAAAATACCTCTGATATATTACCATTTTGTCTTATCACCTTTACGTGTTCACGATCAGCTAAATCACCGAACCCTCCAGATAAGCCAACAGCCTCCAGCACTGTTAATCTGGTATTAAACGAAGTAACAGTTTGTTCGGCTTTAACTTCTCCTAATACCGTGAACCTAAAATTTAAAAGCCTTATTCTCACTATTACATCCCTCATATATTGAGAGGCGATTTTTTTGATTTTTTCCTGAGCTTCAAAAATTGTCAGTCCTGACACATTAATTTTCCCAACAACTGGATATTCCAGTTCTCCCTTTGCGTCTACTAATATTCCATTGAATGCCAAAAAAGCTTGATTTGCAGCTGCACCACCAGTCTGGCTTGGTTCGATCTTTTACAAAAAAACGGAATCCTGAGAAGTTAGACTTTCATATTTTATTAGTAAAATATCCAATGGTTGAATTTTATATTCGCTGACCTTAATAGGATATGTTCTTAATATAGTATCAACTTTAGTATCTTCATACATCTTAAGTTCATTTCCATTTTGGAGATAAACCAACTTCTTATTAGGAACACAAGAAGAAATAATTCCTATTAGAACAAATACACCAAAAAATCTAACCATCAGTTTAAAAAATATCCTCTAATTAACATATTGCTTTCCAAGTGTCCAAACTTGCTTCAACATCTTTAAAAATCTCTCCATTTCATTTAATGGCACCATATTAGGACCATCACTCAGTGCCTTTTCAGGATTTGGGTGTGTCTCTATAAAAAAACCATCTACCCCAACTGCAGCAGCTGCTCTTGCCAAATAGGGCGCAAATTCTCTTTGACCCCCAGAAGTACCTCCCTGTCCACCAGGCTGTTGTACACTATGTGTTGTATCGAAAACCACAGGAGCAAATTGCCTCATGGTAGGTAATGCCCTCATATCTACTACCAAATTATGATAACCAAAACTGACACCACGCTCCGTTAGACAAACATTAGGATTACCAGAATCTTTGATCTTGTCAACCGCATATTTCATGTCTTCAGGAGCCATAAACTGACCTCGCTTAACTTTGACCATTTTACCAGTTTCAGCAGCAGCAATCAGCAAATCTGTTTGGCGGCATAAAAATGCAGGTATTTGCAGTACATCAGCAACCGTTGCAACTTCAGATGCTTGGTAGCTTTCATGTATATCAGTTACAATTGGAACCCCTAATTTCGATTTAACATCTGCAAGAAGTTTCAATCCTTCTTCCATACCTAAACCTCTATATGAATTAACGGATGTTCTGTTTGCCTTATCAAACGATGCTTTAAATACATAGTCTATATCAAGTTCCTTACAAATAGACTGAACTTGTTCGCCTACTTCCAGACATAGTTCTAAGCTTTCTGCAGCGCAAGGGCCTGAGAACAAAACCATTTTTTCTCCTCCCAAAACCATATCCTTTGTAATACTTACCTTATCCTCAAAGACCTTCATTATTGTCTATCTTAATATTATAATATTCACTATACCAATTTACGAACTTTTTAATTCCATCTTGAATATCCGTCTTTGGACTAAAGTTAAAATCCATTTTTAATTCTTCAATATCAGCATAAGTTGACTCAACATCCCCTGGCTGCATTGGCAAATATTCCTTTTTTGCCATTTTATTAAATGCCTTTTCAAGATATTCTATAAAATCAGCCAGTTTAACAGGACTATTATGCCCAATGTTATAAAGTTTATAAGGAGCGGCAGAACTGCTTGTTTCAGCACCAGCATTGGCAATTGCTGGTTTGTCAACAACTTTGATTAAACCTTCTACAATATCATCGATATAAGTAAAGTCACGAGCCATCTTACCATCATTAAACACTTTAATCGGTTGATTATTTGTTATTGCCTTTGAAAATAAAAATAAGGCCATATCTGGCCTGCCCCAAGGTCCGTATACTGTAAAAAACCTTAATCCTGTTACTGGAATATTGAATAAATGGCTGTAAGCATGAGCCATAAGTTCATTACTCTTTTTAGTAGCTGCGTATAAAGATAAAGGGTGATCAACATTATCTTTTGTTGAGAATGGCATTTTCGTGTTGGCGCCATACACAGAACTAGAAGAGGCATACACCAAATGTTTAATAGGGAAACTGCGGCATGCTTCCAATATATTTATGAAGCCTTGAATATTAGCATCTATATATATCTGAGGGTTTTCAACAGAATATCTAACCCCGGCCTGAGCAGCCAAATTTATAACAACATCAAATGATTCCTTTTCAAAAAGGCGATCAATTATATTTTTGTCTTTTAAATCTGCTTTGATGAATTTAAATGATGGATAAGCCCCACTTTTTGACAAACTTCCTTCAGAAATCAAATGCTCATCTATTCCTAATTCTGCAAGTCTATCTAGCTTTAAAGAGATATCATAATATCCAGATATGTTATCAAGTCCAATAACTGAATCTCCTCTTTCTAACAATGCTTTACTTAAATGGTATCCTATGAAACCAGCGGCTCCAGTCACTAATATCTTGGCCATTTAAAAATGCTTATGTACAATCTTTTCTAGTTCCCCTTGACTTGCCAAAATAATATCTGCAACTTCTCTTAGTACCCCAGCACCACCAAAGGATTTAGTGATTAAATGAGCCTGTTCTTTTACATAAAATAGTGCATCGGATGGAGCCACACCCAATCCAACATTTCTAATAACTTTTAAATCGATAATATCATCACCGATATAGGCTATCTCTTCTAGCTTAAGACCTTTATCGTCAGCAATTTCTTGTACCTTCTCGAATTTATCCTTAACTCCTTGATAACAATAATCCAATTTCAATTCCTTGCACCTTCTTTCTACTAAAGTAGATTTCCTTCCTGTAATAGCACCAACAACAAAGCCCAACCTTCTTAGGTGGCTAATTATTTGACCATCTTTCACATTAAAGGATTTAATCTCATCACCACTATTGGTATAAATGATTGAGCCATCAGTTAAGACACCATCGACATCAAACAAAATAGCTTTTATCTTCTGAGCACGACCCTGAACATCCTCTGATATGTTTTCTAAGATTTCATCCATTTATTAAGACTCAGAAGAGCTTGACTCTTAGTCAACAATAATTACACCTGAAGCCACGAAGTTATATTCTTCTTTAGGTTCTGTTATAGCTGCAATTTCGGATTCACTTTTACCAGCATCTTGGGCATAATGCTGTAAAGTTTCAACATCTGTGATTTCTTTTACCGCTTCACCAGCAATTATTGCCTTCTTACCTTCTGCTCCGCTGGTAGGCACGAAGAATCCGTAATCTTTAAAAGTTACCCTAATTTCTTTACCGTCATCCATCTTCATGGTCATCCAACAACCTTTCTTCTCGCAGGTAGTTAAAATTTCACCTTCTAATTTGACATTGGCCTTTTCGCCATTATCTAAAATAGATTTTGCCTCGGCAATACTTATGATTTCCTTATCATCAATTTTTTCACCATAGTAATTCTCATTTGGTTGAGAACAGCTTACAGCAACAAATAGTAGTAGAACAAAAATATTTTTCATCTAGATAAATTAAATTATTAACTAAACAAAAGTAGGACTATTTTTAATTACTCCTTTATTAAAATTTGAATTTAATAGCTAATTGGCTGTGAATAAGAAGATTATTCACCAACAATTTTAAAAGCTCCCCAATAGAATGGTTCAGGGTATTCCTTCATAAGCTCCAATTGAGCATCCCTGAAGGCATAGTACTTTTCCTTTCCTTGAGCTAAATTCTCGTAGAATAGTGTCATCAATCTTTGAGTAGCATCATCATCTACATTCCACATACTCATAACAAGATAACGGGCTCCTGCTATTTTAAATGCTCTTTGAAGTCCATACACACCTTCTCCATTAGACACTTCCCCAAGACCTGTTTCACAAGCTGAGAGTACAACCAATTCTGTGTTGTTCAAGTCCATATTCATTGCCTCATAGGCTGTTAAAATACCATCTTCATTGTCAACTGGATTAGAGCCAGTTAAAAGAAAATCTTCAGCGCCTGCAAGAATAATTCCTGCCCTCAGCAGTGGATTTTGATAGTATCTGTTACTCTCTTCAAAGTCAGGTGATTTTTGATTTTCCAAAAAGTAACCATGTGTAGCGATATGTAAAATACCAGGATTGCTGATATCCTTCAGCTTAGATTCACTTGCCTCACCGTTGGTAAGTGTATTAGCCTCAATACCCTGATCATTATAAATTTTTGAAATCTCTTCAACCTCCATCTTCGTACCGGGTAACTCTGCAATCCCCTCTCCACTTCTCATATACCTCAAAAGACCACCCCTTAAACCACGAGTTTCAGAAAAATCAACACCTCTCAAACTTCTTTTTACTCCTGTTTCTTTCTCTGACTCTGCCACTTTTTTGTTTAGGGTATAGGTAGGAAACCCTAATAGATATTTCGAACTCGCTGATTTTTGAGTATTGGACTTCGCCAAAATATCTCGAGTGCTCGTTACCTCTTGTATTTCAATTTCTTTTATTAAGTACTCCTTAGTATCTGGGTTTACGAGCGTACTTAAATTCATCTGATTATAAACTCCATCTGGTGAAATGAAAATTTTCCTAACCCCTTTGAACTGATCTACCAAAGGAGCCCAAAGTTCATTATAGGTGTAATTATCTGGAATCTGATACTTAATGGAATTTCTGTAATTGTTTAAATATCTACCCTCGATTAAATTTCCTCTTGTTAAAAGTACCGATCTTGGAAATTCAGATTTCTTATCTATTACCAAAGCTAAATAGTTTATTTTATCATTAAAAGAACCAGCATTTGAAGGATCAACCATTCTATATCTTATTATCTCAACGGCTGCCTCATCATCTTTTAATGCCAACTGCACCTTTTTCCAATCAGGTATGTCTTCATTATAAATCTGAGCAAATTGTGATGATCTATTCACTAGACCCTTTTCAATCTGATTGGCATATTGATTCAATGAGTCAACTAAATTTTGCCTTGGATCATTATTGGAGTAAAGCTTAGATAGACGCTCCTTGGTGGATTTCCAAGAATCAAAATCCTTGATTAACGAAGAGTCGTTACTGTTATAAATATTTCGCCTAAGCCTTTCGGTGGCCACCATTATTATTCCCTTTGTTCGCAACTGGTAGTTATAAAGTTGACCTAGAATAGAAGGGTCGTCTTTCATAACTTGAGCTACTAAAGAATTGTATTGTTCAAAAGCTGGCCTTAGTTTTTCTAAATAGAACTTTGTCTTCTCTTCTTCACTCAGTGAAGGAAAAAATAATCTTATTTGTTCGAAAAAGTTCTTAAAAGTCTCTTCAAAATACTTCCTAGCGTTCTTAAAATCATTTTTTTGCCAATAATAGATCGCTAAATGATTAGTAACCTCGGCATATTGAGGATGACTTTCTCCTAAGATTGCTTTTCTGAGTTTCAAAGCCTCAAGCAGACTTTTTTCTGCCTTAGCAGAATTCTGTAATAATTGAGTTTTACCGATATTAAAGACCACTGTAGCATAATTGGCACTTCCTTTCCCTTCTACTTTCTCATAAATCTTCTTAGACCTATTGAAAGTTGTAATAGCAAGGTCGTATTGACCTTTACCTCTATAAACATTGGCTAAATTATTTAAAGTTTGGGCATTTATTTCACTCTCTTTATCGTATAGCTGATTAACGATATCAAGCGCCTTTTTTAGTGATTTTTCTGCCGCATTGAAATCCCTAATATCATAATATGCCATTCCAATATTAATAAGTGAGGTCAGATAATTTGGATGAACTGTACCATATATTAAAGAATCCTCCCGTAGTAATTTCTTATATATAGTTATAGCATCATTTGACCTGCCCAAAGCCATTTGAACCAATGCCAAATTGTTATCAAAGTCGGCTAGAATGAATTCAGTCTCGTCAATTAAGCTAAGATTATTTTTAGCTTGCAAGAAGATTGACTCAGCTATTGGATATTTACCTTGGTTAATATAATTTGTTGCGAGGGCCCCCTGTGCCAGTTCAAACCTTAAAGTATCAGAGTAATTCGCGAAAACTGTACTAGCAGCTTCAAGCAAATCCTTCGATCTATCATAGTTTCCCATTAATGATAATACATCTCCCTGTTTGGCTTTTAACCTTGCAATTCTAAAATCAGAATTTCCAGAAAACTTCAGCTGCTTATTAATAACGGAAAGCGCTTCAGAATACTTACCAGTTTCAATCAAAATATCCAAATAAAACATGAAAGAGTCTAAATAAGCCTCAGAATCTCTTCCGTAAAGCCTCAGATCAACCTCAAGCAGCTCACCTCCAGCTGTAATTGCCTTACCGTAAATACCCAGATCTAGATACAAATCTGTCAGATTATAAAGAACAGCGCTGTAGCCAAATGTTTCTAAAGGTGTGAGTTGTTCCCTTACTTTTAAGGCCTTTTCGTAATATGAAACGGCTAAAGTGAAATTATCTAACCATAAGTTAGCTTCACCGAAAATCGATAGTATATCTGAAGACAAAGTATCCAATTGGGCAGTATTTGCAGCTACCTGCGGCTCTAATGCTACTATTTCCTCAAGCTGCTCATTATCAATTAGGCCTTCAATTTGCTTATAAAAGGACATTCTATCCTGCCCTAAAGAATAAAGAGAAGTACAGATTAATAAGGTAGTGAATAGTTTTCTCAAAGCTTATTCTGTTTTAAGTTTTTTTCGAATTGATAATGTCTAAAACTAACCATTATTTTCAATTCGAATACAAGTAATTATTCTAAAAACATGAGTTGAGTAACCAGTTACATGGGTGGATATTTGTATAAAAATTTAAAAAGGTAATATTCTGCTCTTAACTATAAAGAGTCTTCAAAGAAAAGAGGTGAATTCTAATATTATTAAAAACGAAAAACCATCTCTACATTTTGTAAAGATGGTTTAATATGTCGGGGCGGCAGGATTCGAACCTGCGACCCCCTGGTCCCAAACCAGGTACGCTAACCGGACTGCGCTACGCCCCGAACTTGTATTCTCGTGATCCGCTTAGGATTCGAACCTAAGACCTACTGCTTAGAAGGCAGTTGCTCTATCCAGCTGAGCTAGCGGACCAAA
>CAYGNU010000233.1:0-7079 GCA_964351175.1 uncultured Roseivirgaceae bacterium
ACTGTTAGCAATACTTGGGCTCAAGAATTTAGTAGTTTATACAATCGCAGCTATGAGGTAATAACTAATGGATTTGACGAGGATGATTTTAACATCGATTCAGAATTTGCTGAAGCTGATAAATTCGTAATCAGTCATTTTGGTTTAATTAACGAATTTAGAAATCCAGTTCAATTTTGGGAGGCACTGAAGTTGATCATTGCAGCTCATCCATCAGTGAGCGTTCAATTTAATTTGTTTGGAACAGTAGCATCTGGGATAGCTGAATACCTACAAAATGATGAAGTCTTAAAAAAGATAGTTCAATTAAAAACACCTGTTTCTCATGATCAAGTAATTATTGAATATCAAAAATCAAATCTGCTGTTATTGTTACTGAATGATTCTGAGAATGCGCAAGGGCATTTACCCGGGAAGCTATTCGAATATATGGCCAGCGGTAAGTTTGTTTTGGCTCTTGGGCCATTGAACGGGGATTGCGCAACTATTATTGAAGAAACAGGGATAGGTAGTGTGGTAGATTGGAAAGATTTAGCTGGAATTCAATCTCTATTAAAACAGCGGATCACAGCTGATGACAATGCAGTTGGTAATAATAAAAAAAGCAACTATTCAAGAAGAACACTCACCAATCAACTTGCTACATTATTAAATGCTATTTAAATGTATCAATCACCTTATTTATAGTAGAATAGATATCTCCAAAATGTTCATCTAGTATTTCGGGTTGTATGGGTAAGGATACTAATTCATTGGAAGCTTTATTTGCCACTGGTAAAGGCTTGCAATATTGCTTAAATGCTGTATGCTGATCGATAGACTTTTGATAATGTATCCCCGTCAGCAGGCCTTGACTTTCTAGGCTTTCACGAAACAAATCTCTGTTTTTGACTCGAATTGGAAACTGGTGATAAACTGCGTCATCGCTGAGTATGGGAAGCTTAATGAGATCTTTATTCAATAACTCAGTATATAATCGGGCATAATGCTGTCTCCTATGATTATATGCATCTAAATGAGGTAGTAGTACATTGAGCATGGCCGCCTGAACTTCATCCAGTCGACTATTCATACCTGAGTGTATAACTTCTCCATTTTCTTGTATACCGTAATTACGAAGTGATCTTATTTTATGAGCAACTTCTTCATCATTGGTGGTTACTGCCCCCCCATCACCCATACAACCTAGGTTTTTAGTAGGGTAGAAGCTAAAGACCCCTACATGTCCTATGGAACCTAGCTTTTTTGGATTAAACGATGCGCCATGTGCTTGAGAGCAATCTTCTATTACAGATAGATTGTTTTCTTGAGCAATAGCCATTATTTCATCCATTTCGCAAGAAAATCCATGGAGATGAACCGGAATTATAGCTTTAGTCTTATTGTTAATGGCCTTTTTAACCTGGTCAGGATTAATGCAAAGAGTAGTTTCTAAAATGTCTACTACCACTGGTTTAGCATCGGTTTGTAGTATGGCGGTGATAGTGGCTGGTGCAGTTAAACCAGTGGTGATCACCTCATCTCCACTCTTGATACCCAATGCCATAAGGCTCAAAGCAAGTCCATCCGTTGCAGAGTTTACACCAATACAATAGTTGGTTTTTATATATTTCGAAAAACTAGCTTCAAATTCCTTAACCTCATTACCGAGTATATAATTGTTTGAAGCAGCTACACTTTGAAAAGCCTCACTCAATTCATTTTTGAATTGATCAAATCTTAGCTCAGGGCTTGAGAAGGGTATGAGGTTGTTAATGGCCAAATCAAAGTTGATCTAGTTGATAGTAGTTAGTGTCTTTAAATTTCTTTGAAGCATAAACAACTACTACTGCATTACTTGAGAAGTTCTTCATTTCTATAAAGTGGTGAGCGGGTACAAGGATTCCTCTATCGTTAGCTAAATGATAATCAATTTTCTCGGTATTATTTACTGCATGCACCAAAGTAGCACTTCCAGTTAAAGCAAAGATGAAAAGCTCACAATCCACGGCATGACCTGCTCTTTTCTGTCGTTGTGGTACATTCATTAGATAGAATGTTGTTAATGGATGAAAAGGTTAAGGAAGGTTTTCCTCTATCGGAATCAAATCACCTCTTTCATCTTTGTGATGATCAATATTAATATATTTAATTTTTGTATCTGACACTGGATGCATTCGTGAATTACGAAATTAATGAATCGTTAGGTTTATCTCTTAATGACTTGCTTACTCATTTCCAAAGTCTTATTTATTATATCATTAAACTCAGGTGAAAATTTGAGTGCATAGACTATTGGTATCGTAATTAGGCAAAATAGGGTGCTCTTGACGAACATATCAATCCAAATATTAACTACTTGTGGGATGAAAAATACTATTATAAAGGAAATGACAAGAATTGCGAAAAGAACAAAATAATCCTTTGTGAAAGGGGATATTTTTAGTTTTACTTTTAAAAAACTGTATTTGGCCAAATTAAACAGAATCAATGCAATGGCCGTAGATCCTGCAGCTCCAATAATTCCGAATTTAGGAATCATTACAAGTTTTAAAATAAAAGAGAATATCAAAAGAATTATAGAGAAATAAGTATCCATTTTGTAATATTTTGAACTAATAAGCACGGCTCCATTTATGCCAAATGCAGTATCTATAATTTTAGCCAACCCTAGAAGAAAGAACACCATAAAACTATCAGCATAGGTTTCACGAAGAAAACTCATTAAACTGTCATAGTTGATGGCGATGAGCATAAAAATCAACGATCCAAAAAGCATTTGATTCAATGCAGTCTTCTTATAAAGTGTATGGATCATTTCATGATTATCATTCTTAAAAGCATCTGCCATGAGAACGGCTGTTGTTCTGGAAATTGATTGAGCAGGTACCAAGATTACTGAACTCATGTAAAGAGCAATTGAATAAACTGCAACATCAGTAAGACCATTATAGCTTCCCACCATTAAAATATCTACTTGATTAATGAGAAAAAAAGAAAGCCCACTAAGAATGGTGACAATACCAAATCGGGACATTGATTTAAGAGTTTTAATTTTCTCACTGTTTAGTTGAAGACCCAAATTGAGTTTGCCTTGTTTCAAAGTATAAAGAAATGCCAGTGAGCTAACAAAAATTTGTCCTCCTACATACACATTTATAAATGTATCAGTGTTGTAAAAATCAAAGGCATACAATAACACTATGACCAACCAAATGATTCTTAGCAGAATAGAATTTAGAAACGCAGTAAATGAGTTCTTTATAAGGACTCTCAGGTACGCATCGAATAGATTAAAGGCAATAAGAGAAATAACTGCAGGTAATAGCAGGTAATAATAGTCTGTAAAGAGTTTTGCCTTTTCTGAGTAAACATTATTGATTTGCTCTTTGAAAATGAAGAGGCAAACGGCTGAAATTAACCCTCCAGCAAAAGACAAAATTAGACCTAGCGTAAGTGTAGTGTTTTTTTTATCACCCTTTAAATAAGGGTGAAATCTGACCAGGATATTACCAGTGCCGAGTTGAGAAAGTTGTGCAATTAGGCCTGCAGCCGTAAATAGTATTCTTGTCAACCCAAAAACTTCATCGCCCAGTACATTGGGGAAGATCAATACAGTATTGACATAACCCAATGCAATACCTATATAAAGGATTATGGAAAACTTAATACTGGTTTTGCTAACTACACCCATTGATTTGATTAATTGGCAAACTTATTTGGAAATTGGATATGTTTGCTTTCTCGAATGAAATAATTTCAAAGATTTGATCGTCCACAAGCATAAGATAATATTTATTCATATACCAAAGACGGCTGGATCAAGCATTGAGAAGTTTTTTGGAATCGATAAAATTAGCCACAAATGGGACAGAAGCAATAGACTATTCCTTAAGGGGTGGGATCCTGTTCATAAAATACATTTGCAGCACGCCAAGGCATTAGACCTCCTAGATAAAAAATTGATTCTTCAAGATGTTTGGTATGAGTATTTTAAATTTGCTTTTGTTCGAAACCCGTGGGATCGGGCACATTCTGATTATTTGTGGATGAAAGGAGATAGAAAAATTGAAGGTTCTTTTGAGGACTATATATTGAAGAAGGGAGTTTTTGAAAAGCACTTGACTAATCTAGACAGCATGCATACAAGAGGAGATCATGTTTTTCCTCAAAATGAATTTGTTTATGATGAAAAGGGCAATTGCCTGGTTAATTTTGTAGGGAAGTTTGAAAACCTGCAAGCTGATTTTAGGAAAGTGTGTAGCATGGCTGGTGTAGAATATAAAGAACTGCCCCACGAAAAGAAGAGTAAGTTTCTGAAACCGTCCTACAGAGAATTTTATGACCAAAGTAAAAAGGACTTAGTTGCCGATGTTTACTCAAAAGATATTGAACTTTTTGATTATCAATTTTGACTATGGACGCAAAAGTATTTGTGATCATAGTTACCTATAATGGATCCAAATGGATCAGAAAATGCCTTAATGCTGTTTTTGCCAGCTCCTACCCAGTGCAGGTGGTTGTAGTTGATAATTGCTCAACTGATGATACTACTGAAGTTATAAAATCCGACTATTCAAAAGTTATACTCTTAGAACAAAAGGAAAACCTTGGTTTTGGTAAGGCAAATAATGCAGGGTTAAGATTTGCCTTGGAAGATGGAGCAGAATACTTTTTATTACTTAATCAGGATGCCTATGTTGAGGATATAATGGTTCAAAAACTTATTGATGTCTTTAATGCTGATTCAAGACAAGTAGGGATTGTTAGTCCTGTACATTTGAGTTCAAATGGCAATCTCGATTATGGTTTTGAAGACCATATCAGAAGATATGCTTCAAGTGAATCTTATAACGCTATTAAGGAACGGCAAGAAGGTATTTATGAAACTGAATTTGTCAATGCTGCGTGTTGGCTTTTAAATAGAAAAACAATTGATATTGTTGGAGGTTTTAATCCATTATTTCCACATTATGGAGAGGATAATGATTACATCAATCGGCTACATTTTTTTGGATTAAATGTGCTCGTTGAAGGCACTGCTAAGGTCATCCATGATCGTAGTCAATTTGAGAATCTGCAATATGGAAAATTAATGAAGAGAGAACAGGTTTCATTTCTCAAACATGCATCTAATATTACACTTTCAGGGTCTCAAGCCACGATAAAAATTTTGGATAAGTGGGTGAGAGAATCTGTATTTTACATTATTACTTTCCAATTTAAAAAGTGTTTAGCCGTTAATGCAGGCTGGTTTAACTTATTATTGAGTATAAATTATGTAAAAAGGCACAGAACTCTTTCTAAAAATAAAGGAGCTTATTTATGAAGATCGGAATGTTTCTAGATACTGCTTTTCCACATGATTCAAGGGTTGAGAATGAGGCCATCAGTTTAATTAAGGCAGGTCATGAAGTACATCTTTTTAGCTTGGATTATGAAGGAAGAAAATCCAAGGAAACAATTAACGGAATTCATGTTCATAGATATAAAGCAGATAAGCTCACTTATAAGTTATCAGCATTGGCTTACACTTTTCCATTCTTTCATAACAGGATTAAAAAGTCTATCAGAAATTTCATTAAGGAGGTATTTCCTGAAATAATACATATTCATGATATGGTTATTGCAAAAGCCGTTATGGACGTGAATTACAATTTACCGGTTGTTCTTGATCTTCATGAAAATAGACCTGAGATCATGAAGCATTATAAACATGTAAATGAAGGACTTGGAAAATGGTTAATAAGCACAAAAAAATGGAACACTGTTCAAGACTATTTAATTAAAAGGAGTGATCATTTAATTCTAGTTACAGAAGAGGCTAAAAAAGTTGTTCTCGGTAGCGGATTAAAAAAGGATAAGGAAATAACTGTTGTTCCTAACACTATTTTACCTGAAGTATATCTGAATTATGCTATTGATAAGAACATTATTGAAAGGTTTAAATCCTCTTTTAATTTGGTTTATTTAGGCGATACAAGTTTTAGACGAGGTACAGATACTGCAATCAAGTCAATTCCTTTGCTAAAATCTCAAATCCCATCAATAAAATTGATTTTAGTAGGAGATAGCTCAGTGGATCATCAATTGAGGCTACTTGCTGAATCGCTGAATGTATCAGAAAACGTATCTTTTGAAGGATGGCAAGATGTGTCGCTTTTCTCTACTTATGTTCAAGCTTCTGATATTTGTTTGTCACCATTGAAACGAAATCCCCATCATGACACCACTTTTGCCAATAAACTTTTTCAGTATATGGCTATGGGTAAACCTGTTGTTGTTAGTGATTCAACAACACAGGCCAATGTGGTTATAGATGAGAACTGTGGATTGGTATTTAATGCGGATGATGAAAAAGACTTAGCGGAACAAGTCATGAAGCTTTATCAAAATAGGGCCTTGTCAAGCGAACTTGGTGAAAATGGTAAAAGGGCAGTAAGTGAGCGCTGGAATTGGGATATTACCAGTGCTGATTTGATTTCATTATATAATAAAATCAGTTAGTTTTTCACTTCACCCTTCCTGGATTATCTCCCACAAAGGCTTTCCAGCTTTTAGGTCCTGCCTTGGCAAAAGAGCCTTTTTGAAAATGATGGCAAACAGCCACAGCTAGGGCATCAGTGGCATCCAGAAGCTTAGGAGCCTCTTTAATTTTCAGAAGTGTCATGAGCATATTAGCCACCTGCTCTTTAGAAGCATTACCATTGCTGGTTACCGATTGCTTTACTTTTTTGGGTGCATATTCAGTGATTGGAATTTCTCTTGACAATGCAGCGGCCATGGCCACACCCTGGGCTCGGCCGAGTTTTAACATTGACTGGACATTCTTACCAAAAAAAGGTGCTTCTAAGGCTACTTCATCCGGATGATAGTCATCGATGAGGCTTATAACCCTTTCAAAAATCTTTTTTAGCTTAAGTTCGTGGCCGGAATATTTACTCAAATGAATTACCCCAAACTGCAGTAAACTTATTTTCTGTCCTTTAATGGCAATTAATCCATATCCCATCACACTAGTTCCTGGATCAAGTCCAAGAATAATCTCTTCCTTTTGATTATTTTTCTCTATTTTGGCCACTTGTGCAATATATGTAAAT
>CAYGNU010000234.1:0-5092 GCA_964351175.1 uncultured Roseivirgaceae bacterium
CATTCCAACCGACCTCGTGAAATATGATTCGATAAAAATTACAATCGAATGCTAACTTGTATACATTTAGAGATGCTAATCCATAATCTCTTATTTGTTCCTCGCTGTTCGAATATTTACCAATTAATCATTTAATCAGTTTCAAAATGAAATCAAGAGTAAAAATTTATTCAACCCAAGTTTTAACCTTACTTCTATTAGGGTTAACCCAAGTTGCTTATGCATACCAATTCACAAACGATGATTGGAGTCCGAATTATGCTCTTCCAGGAGCTGTTTCTTCAAGCTCTAACAGCCCGATATTTGATATATTAAAAACCTCCGAAGGTTACTATATAACAGGAAGTTTTAGCTCTATAGACGGAGTAGCAGCAAATAGTGTCGCCTTTTGGGATGGTACAAATTGGAATGCGCTAGGTGAAGGACTACTTAATAACGACGGTACCATTGGCGAAGGCCTACAACTAGTTAAAGATGGAGAATCCATTTATGTGGTTGGGCAATTTACAAAAGCTGGAATAGAAGAAGTGAGTAATATAGCCGTTTGGAATGAGACAACAGAAATCTGGAGTGGAATACCCGGTGAATTTAACGGAGGTATTAATTCCGTTCTTAAAAATGGTAGCCTTGTATTTGTTGGCGGTAGTTTTACTGAAATAAGTGGAGTTCCATACAATCGTATTGCGGTATGGGATGGAGAAAGTTGGTCAAGCTTTAATGGAGGAGTAAGTGGCCCTGTTAATGTTATAAAGAGACATTCAGGACAATATTATTTTGGAGGAGACTTTTCTATTGCAGGTGCCACAGCCGTAAATAATATGGCTACTTGGACAGGAACAAACTGGAATAGTATTGGTGGTGGTTCCAATGGTACGATTTACGACATGCATTTTATTGGAGATTCTCTATTAGTTGGTGGAGTATTTTCAACATTAGGTGGAGAATCCATTAATAATCTCGGGATAAGAACCGATGAGGCTTGGTCTGGTTTTGATATTGAGCCGGATAATACGGTCTTTGATATTGATGGGACTCATAATGAAATAATGATTGCCGGTGAATTTGAGCAAATAGGTATTCTAAGCACGTCTGGTTTTGCTGTTTGGAATGGGAGTTCATGGCAAGTACCCTCAAATACTCTTTCAATATTTACATCAGTTTTTGCAGCAGAAAAGAATGGTGATAAATGGGTAGTAGTTGGTGATTTTAATGAACTTGATGGTGACTTAATCAACAACATTATTGCTGTAAATGAATCAACTTTTGAATGGGAAAAACTTAGTCTTGATTCAGATTTTAATGGGATAAATGGGTCGGTTTATGTAGCTAAATATCATGAGGGGGTTCTTTATATAGGTGGTAATTTTTCTGGGATAGGCGATCAAAAGATTAAAAATTTTGCAGCCAGAATTGATGGAGAATGGATTGATTATGGTGCCTCCCCTAATGGCACCGTTCGAGATATATTAGTCACTGGTAGTCAAATATATATTGCAGGAAGCTTTACGAATATCGGTGGAATTGTAGTGAACAATGTTGCTGAATACGATAAAAATGCTGAGCAATGGGTCACGATGGACGATGGACTAAATGGAAACGTTTATACTTTAGAAATAGAGGGTTCAAATTTGTATGCAGGTGGTACATTTACTCAGTCTGGAGGTTCTTCTCGAGCCAGAGTTGCAAGATGGAGTGGGTCAACATGGACAGCTTTAGGAAGTGGAATTACTACGGGTAGTATTGTTCATGACTTAGAGGTTCTAAATGGTAAACTTTATGCAGGTGGTACTTTTAGTGAAGCAGGTGGAGTTGCTGCAGATAATATAGCTGCGTGGAACGGTTCTAATTGGGAAGCTCTCGGCACAGGAACAGATGGCCCCGTAAATGCCTTAGCCAAAACAGACTCATCCTTATATGTTGGAGGTGACTTTGAAACTTCAGGTGGTAAAAGCAGTGGTTCTTATATTTCTGAATGGATTTTAGACACTGAGGACTGGCAACCTTTAGAAGAAGGACTAAATGATGAGGTACAGGCTTTACATATAGAAGATAATGTTTTATTTGCAGGTGGCTTTTTCACAACAACTCAATCTACCGGGTTAATAATAGGTGGGAAAAAGGAACAATTGAATGGAATCACTTACTATAATGGTGAAAAATGGAATCCGATTGGATCGGGACTATCTGTATCAACATCAGGCTCCCCTTTTGTTAGAAGCCTTACTTCTGATGGAGATGAGTTAATTGTAGCTGGCTTCTTTGACCGTGCTGGAGATAAAGTTTCAAATGATTTAGCCTCACTGAATTTATCAGCTAAATCAGTTTCTAATGAAGAGGAATCTTCTGAAGTAACCAAGTTTACTCTATCACAAAACTACCCCAACCCTTTCAATCCTTCTACTACAATAAGTTTTGAATTAGAGGAAGCAGGATTGACCACACTAAAAGTCTTCAATATGTTAGGCCAAGAAGTTTCCTCTTTGATAGATCAAAATTTGAGTAAAGGAAATTATAGTGTGTCATTTGAAGCTACCAATCTGCCTAGTGGAGTTTATATGTACCAATTAACTTCCGGCTCTGTATCAAAAACAAAAAAAATGCTACTACTTAAGTAAAATTGTACCCCTGTTTATTGTATTAACCTATACAATAAACTTATTCATCCATAGGTATTAGAATGATATTCTAATACCTATTTTTTATCTATTTATGCATCCCAAAATATCTAAAGTCTACTTTTTGAGACCTTATTCTCATTAAAATTTTTAAGATTACACTCTAATCGTAACAATCAATTTCAAATCCTTTTTAACATGAATTCATTAAATCAGAACAAAGCTTCTTCAAAGCTTTGTTCATTAGTTTTTTTAATTGTTCTTTCTAATTTTTTAAATACCGAAGCACTTGCCTTTCAAACAAACTGGTCAGATCCCAATAGCTGGGGAGGAACAAAACCTGCAAACGGTGATGAAGTTACCATACCTGAAGGAGTAACTATTTTTTTGGATGAAAACACTCCCGAATTATCAGGTCTAACAATTAACGGTCACTTAATTTTTGCTGATCAGGATCTAACACTTACCTCAGATTGGATTTTAGTTACAGGTTCTTTAGAAATTGGAAGTGAAGAATCACCATTTGTACATGAAGCTGAAATTATATTAACTGGAAGTGATACTGAAGAAAATATAATGGGCATGGGAACTAGAGGAATTATGGTTATGGGTGGAACTTTATACATTCATGGCACTCCCCCATCTACTATTTGGACAAAAATTAATGCCCATGCAAATTCTGGAACAACATCTCTAAATCTAATGCAAAGCGTAGATTGGGAAGTAGGTGATGATATTGTGATCGGACCAACCGATTTTTATGAGGCTGCAGACGGTGCCTCTATTGCTCAAAGAGCAACTTTAACGAGTATAAATAATGACCAACTGGAAATAAACAACGGTTTAAACGCATTTCGATGGGGGCTTTTACAGTATGTCACCAACTCGGGCTTAAGTTTAGATCCTGTCGACTTAGTAACTCCTTCCCTTCCAGATACTGGCTTATTTCACACCCCAATAATTTTAGATGAAAGGGCACCAGTAGGCAATTTAACCCGAAGCATATCAATTCAAGCACCTGATGATGACCTTTGGAATAATGAAGGTTTTGGGGTTCATATAATGATTATGGGAGAAGGAGCTTTTGCTCAAATAAATGGAGTAGAAATAAAACGAGGTGGACAGGCAGGGAGAATTAGAAGATACCCAATGCATTGGCATATGCTTAGTTATGCAGGAACTCAGACTTTAGAAGATGCGACTGGACAGTATTTCAGAAACTCTGTAATTAATACATCTGCGAACAGAGGCATAGTTATTCACGGTACAAATGGTCTTTTGATCCAAAATAATATTGTGTTTGATGTTCTTGGTCATGGAATTTTCACTGAAGACGCAGTTGAGCGTAGGAATACCATTGATGGAAATTTAGTATTGCATGTTCGAAACCAAACTCCCCAAAATGCTTTAAAATTACATGAAGCTGGAGTTAGAGGTGCATCCTGTTTCTGGTTAAGTAATCCTGATAATATAATCACGAATAACATTGCTGGTGATTGTGGTAATAATGGATATTGGCTTGCTTTTCCAGAACAACCTTGGGGAGAAAGTATCAATGTACTTCATGAAGACGGGTTGCTCTTGAATCCTAGCCGTTTACGTTTTGGAGTATTTGATAATAATACCGCTCACTCAAATAGACGAGAAGGTATAATGATAGACTTTGTAGAAACTAGCAATGAAGGATCTGTTAGTGAAAATCAATATGTTTCCACTACAGATGGGCGTGATATCTCTTGGCCTTATCCAACATTGAGACGATTTTTATTGAGTAACTATAAGACTTGGAAAAATGGTCATCAGGGAATTTGGGATCGAGCAGTGTGGGCTGATAATTTTAGTGCTGTTTCTGCTGATAATACGGGTAGATTTTTTGCAGGATCTGGAGCAAATGGTCTCATTGAACGAACCCTTGTAATAGGAACCAGTTTAAACCATATGATGAATGGAACAGATCGTCGAACTTTTACACATGGTCTGGGCGGCACACAGATACCAACCGCATTTGCGACATATCACAGTACTTTTGATATAAAAAATAATATTCTTGTCAACTTTCCTTTAGTTGAAGGCACTAGGAGCGGGGTATTCGCCACCGATGATAACTTTATAAGACCTCTTGATAAAGGGCACGTAAGAAATACAGAAAATATACTTATTAACGCTCATCCTGGAGCAAGAACGCTTCCACCTACTTCGTACTTTACCCTTGTAGGCGCTTTATGGGATCCACATGGAAATTGGGGCATTCCAGGAATCAATAACTATCTCGTTTATAATAACTCTTTCTTTACCTATGGACAAGAACCTCAGATACCCGAACCAGGTCCAGAAGTAGGTGGTGTAATTGTTAATGGTCCTTTCTATGGTATAAACGATTTAGTAGTAAATAGGCAGAACGTACAATTTCAAGATTTAATGGCAAAATCTGTATCTCGAATAAACGAAGATTATAAAGAAGTATGAACTTGGAATAT
>CAYGNU010000234.1:5102-7040 GCA_964351175.1 uncultured Roseivirgaceae bacterium
TTGGAATATTGAAGCAGCTCCCTACCCCCCTATTGCTTTTGGGCACATGAGACATTTTGCAGCTCATAAAAATGGAATTTATCAACTTGGTTTCCCAGATTTTGAAACAGTCTCTGATGTCACATTCACCATTGAAAATATGTTAACAACCCAAGATACATTAGTAATGGCTGTCGAATATTCAGGATCATTTGAAGTTACTCAGGTTTACTCTTCTACCTTTTGGAATATTTTTGAACCCAATCATGAACAAGCGCCAAGCTTTTCAAGAAAACATGTTTTTGAACAACTTGAGAACCGTGAGGCAGTATTATCCTCAAACGTAGAATCATACTGGCACGATGCAGAGAATGATCTAGTATGGATGAAAATAATAGGCGGTATTGATCCAGGCTGGGATGATGAAGATTATAGCGAAACATCGGATCAACGATTATATAGAAAGTTTAGAATGAGGATTTTCGGTTCTGAAATTCCTGTTAATAATGAAAAAGACGATTCTGATATTCCAACTGATTTCGCTTTATCTCAAAACTATCCTAATCCTTTTAATCCTTCTACCAATATCCAATTCTCTGTTCCTGAAAGAGCAAATATCAAGATTGAGGTTTATGATGTGACCGGAAGGTTAGTAGATATCTTGTTCAATGGTGAGAAAAATGTGGGTATACATTCTATTTCGTGGGATGCAAAGAACAATTCGAGTGGCTTATATTTACTTAGAATGCAAACTCATAAAGGAATTGAAACCAGAAAAATGATACTATTAAAGTAACATTGGATAGATATTAACAAAACATTTGGCTAAGAGACAAAGCTATGGCACTAAGTCCTGAACAAATGAAAGAAGCGATAATTCGTAATCTTCGAGAAAAGACGGGGAAATCTTTAAGCGATTGGTTAGATATACTAGTCGCTAAAAAGCTAAACGAAAAAAAAGAAATTGTTCAATTTTTAAAAACTGAAGAAAAGCTAGATCACTTTCAAGCTCAAGTGATTTTTAATGAATTCAGAAATCGCAATAAATAATATGCCAACCAATTATATCGAATCTGAAACGATACTTTTAGAGAAAACCCAAGCTGACTTAAAAGAAAAGTTGTTAGGTTTTGACTTTAACAAAATTAGACTGGTTCGAGTATCAGGTGCCTTTGAGGAAAAGGATTGGTGTTCTAAAAACCATTTTGTGTATGTTTTGAAAGGTCAGATTAAAATTAATTTTGATGGTCATATTAAATCCTTTGCTAAAGAAAGTAGCTTTTCAATTACGGAAGGCAAGAAATCAAAACATAAATTAATGGTTGAGAAAAATGAATATGTAGAACTCTTGGTTTTTGAAAACGAATAGAAAGAAACCAAAAAATCTCTACGAAAATAATTTCTAACCTTGTACTAAACTGCTAGGTAGTTTAAAGAATAAATTTAGGCTCAAAAATGTATAATTTTTCATACTTCAAAGAAAAGGAAAAACTAATCATTTTGGATTTCATTGAAGAAAACCCGTTTGCTTTTCTAACAGGAAGTTTTTTGTCAGGTACACAGGTAGCAACACAGATACCAATATTATATGAAGAGAGGAATGGTGAACTGTATTTGCAAGGGCACATTATGCGAAAAACAGACCATCACAAGGCTTACGTTGAAAATCCAAATGTATTGCTTGTATTCACAGGACCGAGTTGCTACGTAAGTGCATCATGGTACGCCAACCCACAAATTGGTTCAACTTGGAATTATATGAGTGTGCATGCTGCTGGACAAATAAATTTTATGACTGCAGATGAACTTATTGCATTTATGCGAAAATTGACTTCAAAATTTGAACAGGATAACACGCAATCACCAACATTCTATATAATCTTCCTGATCATTTTTTAAACAAGATGATGCCTGCTATTGTTGGTTTTGAGATTAAAGTAGACAAGCTTGATAATGTAT
>CAYGNU010000235.1:0-7030 GCA_964351175.1 uncultured Roseivirgaceae bacterium
GATACCTTGTAAAGTAAGAAAAATATATGGGGCACGTTTGGGGGGGCTTTATTTTGATACCGCATTTGATGTTAATAGAGCACTTGACAAACAAGGCAAAACAACTGATGTATTGGTGGAAGGGGAAACAGGAGTTGCGATACCTTCAACTTTTACGGATAGCAATGGTGAAACCAATGACTTGACCATTTTTGGGAATATGTCTGCGGGTGGCGCTTATGTTGGAGGATCTATGACATGGATTAAAAATGTGGCTGTCGATTTTGACAATAAGTATGTTGAAGGTGTTGATGACCTTATATTCACTGCATTTTTAGATCTTTTAATAGCACCTTCTTCCATAGACGATATTATTTATAATGGTATTTCTTATTCATCTGACGAAATAGAAACCAGTATTATAGGTTTTAGATTAGGTATGGATGGTAAATTTAATAGAACATTGAGCTGGGGCTATGGTGGTGAGATAGGTGTTAGACCGGGTATCAAAGGCAGAGGCTTTTATGCTTTGGTTAAAATCAGTTTCCCAATCTACAGTACTAACTTGAACTACTCGGTAGAGGCATTCGGAAAATAAGAGACTAATGTTAAATAGATATAAAAGGCTAACAGTAATCTGTTAGCCTTTTATATTTTTGAGCTATGGACATTCTTATTAAAAACATCAAAGGCCTTGTACAGGTTCGGGAGGAAAGTTTAAAGTGGGTTGCAGGAGCGGCTATGTCTGAGCTTCCAGTAATCGAAAGCGCATTCTTACATCTTAAAGATGGTAAAATTGCAAGTTATGGTAAGATGGATAAATTGCCTTCTATCAAGGCTGATGATGAGATAGATGCTTTTGGCCGTTTTGTATTCCCTTCTTTTGTAGACTCGCATACTCATTTAGTATTTGCGGCAAGTAGGGAAGAAGAGTTTGTTTATAAGATTAAAGGGATGTCTTATGAAGAAATAGCCGCTAAAGGTGGAGGTATTCTGAATTCAGCTAAGAAACTACAGGCTACTTCTGAAGAGGAGCTATTTGAAAGAGCTTTAATAAGAGCAAATGAAATAATTGGATTTGGCACCGGAGCAGTAGAAATTAAGAGTGGCTATGGGTTAACTGTAGCGGATGAGATGAAAATGCTGCGTGTTGCAAAACGGATTGGAAGTGAAACACCTTTAACCGTAAAGACCACATTTTTAGGTGCCCATGCTGTGCCTAAGCATTATGCTAACAAGCAGGATTATATTGCTGTGGTCATCAATGAAATGATTCCGGCTGTGGCTAAAGAAGGTCTGGCTGATTATATTGATGCTTTTTGTGAGAAGGGGTTCTTTACTCCGGATGAAACTGAGTTGATTATGGAGGCTGGTAAGAAATATGGCATGACACCTAAGATTCATGCTAATCAATTAAGCATTAGTGGTGGAGTACAAGTAGGAGTAAAGACTGGTGCACTTAGCGTTGATCATTTGGAAGCGATGGATCAGGAGGCCATTGACGCCCTTGTCGGAACAGACGTAATGCCTACACTTTTACCTGGTGCTGCCTTTTACTTAGGCACAAGTTACCCACCTGCACGTGATATGCTCAATGCAGGCCTTCCATTAGCGCTAGCCACAGACTATAACCCTGGAAGCGCACCTTGTGGTAAAATGGCTTTTATGTTGTCATTAGCCTGTATAAGAATGAAGATGACCCCTGAAGAAGCTATCAATGCTGCCACTATCAATACAGCGTATGCTATGGATTTAAGTGCAAGTCATGGGAGCATAACCAAAGGTAAGATGGCCAATGTATTTATCACGAAAGAGATTCCATCTTATGCTTTTATACCTTACGCATTTGGTAGTGATGTGATTGATCAGGTAATTTTAAATGGTAGAATTATAGATTAGTAATAATCGAAATAGCAGGAATTGACGTTATTTCGATTTTCAGACACGTATTAGAGTCAATCAGATGATGATAAGTAAGGACGAAAAAAATCAAAATCAATTTATAATAAGTTAATGAAAGCTGGATTATCCTTTTTTCGTCTAAAATATATCCTTTGTGTTATTTTCCTTCTTTGGATCAATGTTTTGATGGCTCAAACGAAAAATACTTCTACTGATAACCAACAATGGCTTCAATACTACAATCAAACAAAACTGAATGAAAAGTGGACATGGATTAATGATGGAGGGTATAGATGGAGAGGCGGTTTTGAAGAAAGTGCACAATACATTATAAGAACTGGTGTTGGATACTTCATAAATCCTAACGTTAGAATATTAGCCGGATTTGCTCATCTCGGTTTTTTTTCTGACCATGCCATGAATAAAGTGGAATTTCGTCCTTATCAGGAATTAGTATTAAAAAACAGGTTTAATAAAATTGGTATTACTCATCGATATCGAATTGAAGAACGATTTTTTAATCCTATTGTCAATGGTAGTATTGAATCTTTAAATAGTTTTAATTTCCGATTTAGGTATTCTTTTATGGCTAGTTTCCCTCTTTTTAGATTGTCGAAAACTAACCCTGATAAATTATTTGTATTGAATATTGGTGATGAAATATTTATCAATGCCGGAAGTTCAATAGTTAATAATGTTTTTGACCAAAATAGAGTTTTAATAAGTCCATCTTTCCTGTTAAGTAAAAACCTTACCATCGCTTTGACTTGGAACAGTCAGTTTGCCTCTACCACTCAACAAGCTAGTTACAGCTATAGTAACATAATCTGGTTTCAGATTAAGCATAACTTAGATCTTACTGCAAAGAGTATTTGACCAAGGGTTCATCAAAATCTCTTTACTGATCAGTCATTTTTTTTCATTAAAGTGAATCGTAGTATTCGATAACTGGAACACATATTTCAAATTGTAATAGATACTTGAAATTCAGTCTTTTGAAATAAGCTAATCAAGTTTTGAAGTATGCCTTGAACGTTGTTCCAATATCTACTTCACTCTCTATCTCAATTCTTCCCCCTAGAGCGTTCATTTGGGCTTTAATCAGGTAAAGACCCATTCCCTTTCCTTCTACATGAAAATGAAATCGCTGATAAAGAGTAAATAATTTTTCTCCAAATAGAGACAAGTCAATTCCCAACCCATTGTCAGTAACACTTAAGCAAACTTCATTTTCTAACTTTTCTGTTTTGATATGTATAATTGGTTGCCTATCTGGGTGTCTATATTTAACAGCATTGCTTATTAAATTATAAAGAATACTATCTACATAAGGCTTTACAGTATTAATGTTACATACCTGTGAGAAATCAGTTGTAATGCTCGCATGTGTAATTTCTCCTTCTTTTTCAAGGTTCTTAAGTGCTATGGATATTCTACTTTCCAGATCTACATTGGTAACAAAAGAGTCATTATTTTTTTTGAGTTCCAATATTAAGTTTAGATCCTTTACAACCTCATCCAATTCCTTAGCTGTTTGTATTAGTTTAGGATAAATATTTTCTTTTTCTGTAGCATTGTTTTTAACGAGATCAAGCACTTGTCCCAATCCTAAAATTCGAGCTACTGGAGCACGTAGATTATGTGCGGAAATGAAAGCAAATTGCTCAAGTTGTTGGTTATATTCAACTAACTCCTCCGTTCGTTTAAAAACTTCAAATTCTAACCGTTCATTATTTTGAGAGACAAGATCACGCTGCGCTGCAATTTCTTCCTGGCTTTGAATAAGCTCTTCATTTTGAGCAGCTAATTCTTCGCCTTGTTCGGTGAGCATTTTATTTTGTTGCCGAATCTGCTTTGTCTTCTGCTTAACAGTCTCTTCCAAAATCCGATTAATTCTTCTGACGCTTCGTGTGCGCAGAATAAAAATGAGGATGACTATTGATACTATGGCAAGGACTAATAAAGTTCTAAACCACCATGTCTCCCACCATGGAGGTGTGATGATTATGCTCAGCTTTAGTCCTTCTTCATTCCATATACCATCATGATTGGAGCCTTTAACATTAAAAACATAACTTCCTGGGTCAAGATTAGTATATGTAGCATATCGCCTATTCGCATCAGTATTATTCCAATCCTTATCAAAACCTTCTAATTTATAGGCGTATTTATTTTTCTCTGCTCTAGCAAAACTTAATGCTGAAAACTCTAAGGTAAATATGGATTCCTTGTATGACAATACTAGTTCCTGTGCTTCGGTAATTGATATTGGTAAAACAAATTCATCATATAACTTCCCAACTTCAATTGGCTTATTCAAGATTTCAATAGATGTTAAAACAATCGGAGGAACGTAGGGGTCTTCTTTTATACTATCAGCATAAAAAGCATTAAAACCGTTAATTCCACCAAAATACATCTTGCTAATACCCTTAAAATATGCGCCTTGATTAAACTCGTTACTTTGTAGACCATCGGTGATACTGTAATTTTTAAAAATACCATTGGTTGTGCTATCAGTAGGAGGAGTGAATCTGGTAATTCCTTTATTAGTGCTTAGCCATAATCTTCCTTGTCCATCTTCAAGAATTCCGTAGACAATATCATTGGATAGTCCCTGTTTCTCACGAAACTTTCTAAAGCCTTTTGTTTTAGGATCGAAAAGGTTGAGGCCACCACCAAAGGTTCCTATCCAAAGTCTACCAATACGATCTTCGTGAAGAGATAATATATAATCATCTGACAATGAAGCAGGGTTCTTGGGATCATTACTGAACCGTTCAAAAGTTTTGGTTTTACTGTCCAATAGATTCAGACCTGAGCCGCGCGTTCCAACCCACAACCTGCCCAAATGATCTTCTAAAATAGACCAGATACTATTACTTGATATTGAATTTGGGTTTTCAGGATCATGCTTATAGTGTTCAAAAGTCTTTGTGCTAGCATCAAATCGATTAAGTCCACCGTACGTTCCAATCCAAAGTATTCCGTTGCCATCTTCATAAATGTTCTTGACGATATTATTTGAAAGTGATAGAGAATCACCAGGTTGATGCCTAAACTTCTCAAAAGTCTTCGTTTCAGGGTTAAATAGGTTTAAACCCTCATTAGTTCCTACCCATAAATTTTTGTTCTGATCTTCATTAATAGCATAGATCCGATCGCTTGATAGTGATTTTTGATCATTCTGATTGTTTTTGTAAACAGCAAATGATTTAGTGCGAGGATCATACTTATTAAGGCCACCCTCGCTAGTTCCTATCCATAAATTAGCGTTTTGATCTTCATAAATGGAATAGACGGTATTATTTGATAAAGAAGATGGTTTGTAGATATCGCTTTTATAGTTTTCAAATAACTCATTTTTTGAATCATAAAAACTGAGCCCACCAGAATAGGTTCCCACCCACAAACGTCCAGAGGCATCTTCATAAATAGCTTGCACATTGTCGCCCGACAGTGAAGTGGCATTTGTTGGGTCAATTTTATAATTATTGAAAGTCTTATTTTTAACATCAAATAAACTTAATCCACCACCATTAGTTCCAACCCAAAGCTGACCTCGATGGTCTTTATAAATAGTGTTTATGTTATTGTTATGTAATGAAGAAGCGTTAAGGGGATTGTTTTTGAAAACCGTGAAAATTTCACTTTCTACATCAAACAAATTAAGACCATTGCTAGTGCCTATCCATAAGTTATTCTTTTCATCTTCAAAAATACATTTGACATTGTTATCTGATAGGGAAGTGCTATTTTTTACATCATTTATGAAATGTTCAAAAACTTTTTGCTTTGTATCGAAGTAACTTAGCCCTCCACCTTGAGTTCCCACCCAAAGTCGATCGCTATCATCTTCGTAAATGGACAAGACATGATTATTAGGTAAGGATGATGGGTTCATCGGATCATTCTTGTAATGCTCGAAGGTTTTGCTCTTGGGGTCAAAAAGACTTAAACCTCCACCTCCTGTTCCTATCCAAAGCTGCCCATTGCCGTCTTCAAATATAGCCCATACATCATTATTGGGTAAAGTATAGGAGTTGTTTGAATTATGTTTATAATGATCAAATTTTTTTGTTCTAGCATCAAAACGATTGAGCCCACCGCCTCGTGTTCCTATCCAGAGCTGTCCTTGATGATCTTCAAACAACGACTGAATGTAATTACCAGATATCGAATTGGAATCATTAGGATCATTACGATAAGTTTCAAAGGAATATCCATCGAAAAAATTAAGGCCATCTTGTGTACCAAACCACATAAATCCTTTCTGATCTTGCACTATACAGTTCACTGTATTTTGAGAAAGTCCTTCTTTGATGGATAGATTGTTGAAGATGATTTCTTGCGCGAACACTACAGAAAACTTGAACTGTAATCCGATAAATGCGATTATCAAAATACCCAAAACTGGAAAAGGCTTGTATAGTATACTTTTCAAGAAAACACAAATAATAGATTCAACCTAATGATTTGACCTGTAATATACTTTGAAATTTTTAAAAAAAAATAGCGTCAGGTTAATAACAGAGTGCAATCTAATATTATAGCTTAAAAATCTTGATGATTCACATGGGAGCTATAACTGGAAAAATTAGGTGATGTTTCCATCATTGGCGCCAAGTACGGCCGCTCTAAGCCAGTTGCTTCTGTTGATGTAATGGTTATCAAGGTAATTATCTAGAGACTTAGTCATTGGGTTGCCCTTTTAATTTGTTCTAATGCTTTATCTTCATTTGACTTGGCTTATCAACCAGTACGTTGATTTGATCATTTAAAAAGTAATAGGCGACAGTCTGTAATAGCATTTACCAAATGTTTTACCATAGGCTCAATCTTAATAAAGTCGCCCAACTGCAATGTTTCTTTGACCCCTTTTTCGTTTTCAAAGACAGCCTTTCCCATGACGCAAATCAAAAGTGCCGGAACTTTGGAGACGTGTTCTTTCAATTGCTCACCTTGCAAAATTTGAATTACTGTGGCAGTTGCCTGATCTGATTTAAAGATGGCCGCTGTTGAAATAGCAATTTCATGAGTGAATAAATCTTTAATGTTCATATGTCTCGTGACTAAATATTCTCCAAAACTCGATTTAATTTTTCGCTTACCTCCTTGGCATAATCTTCAGCGAGGGGGTTGGGCGTGT